>JANMTF010000285.1:0-34399 GCA_031390175.1 Polaromonas sp. | reverse complement strand
ACCTCGTGGCCTTGCTGTTTCAGTAAGTGTGCACTTACAGCAGAGTCTACTCCGCCACTTAATCCGACCACGATTCTTTGTTTTTTCTGCATAGAAGGCTAATTTTAGGCCGAATGCCCGCCAAACGAGCGAAATGGTGTGAAGTTCAGAAAAGAGGGATTATTTTGTAATCATGTGTAAAAACGCAGATGCCAACTAGCGCCATTTTTCGATGCAAAAGCGCCTACAGATCGTGCACTGCATCACGCTAAAGCAGCTTGTAAGAAAATTATTTAGGGTGATTGTGTTGTATATAAACGATGATCTGCAGGTCGGACGCAAGGTTGCAGGTGGCAACAAATGTGTAAGGGACTGGCTGATAATAGCGAGCCGTATTGTTCTACCCGTCAGAATTTGAACAGTGTGCCCGTCAAGCCATATTTATTTATCATTACTTTAACTGGGACTCTTCGTATCATGAAACACTTTGTTGTTACTTCCATAGCAGCAGCTGCTGCCTCCGTGTTTAGCGCTTCGGCGCAAACCCCTTCCACTGGCCCAGCCAACGCTGCGCCTGGCGAGTGCTATGCCAAAGTCACCGTGCCGGCGCGTTTTGAGACGCAAACCCAGCAAGTTGTGACCCAAGCCGCTGGCTCACGCGCTCGCGTGATCCCCGCCAAGATGGGCTTTGAAGATCGTGAAGAGACCGTGCGCGAGGCTTCCAAGCGCTTTGAGACCATCCCTGCGACCTACAAGACGGTTGAAGAGCAAGTTTTGGTACGCCCCGCTACAAAAAATGGCGTTGTGGTGCCCGCAACTTACAAAACCGTTGAAGAGCAAGTGCTGGTTCGCCCAGCCGGCAAGCGCAGCGAAGTGATTCCCGCTACCTACAAAACTGTAGAAGAGCAAGTGGTAGTTCGCCCAGCTACCAAAGGCGGCGTGGTTGTGCCAGCTACCTACAAGATGGTCGAAGAGCAAGTGTTGGTTCGCCCAGCCAGCAAGCGCAGCGAAGTGATTGCCGCCACCTACAAGACTGTAGAAGAGCAAGTGTTGGTTCGCCCAGCAGGCAAGCGCGCAGAAGTGATTCCAGCGACCTTCAAAATGGTGTCTGAAGAAGTGGTTGCCCGCCCAGCCGGCAAGCGCGCAGAAGTGATCCCTGCTACCTTCAAAATGGTAGAAGAGCAAGTGCTGGTGACCCCAGCTACCAAGCGCTACGAGACCATTCCAGCTACCTACAAAAACGTGACCGAAGACATCGTTGTCACGCCAGCCACCAAGCGCTACGAGACCATTCCCGCTGTGTACAACACCGTGACCGAAAACGTCGTAGTGGTGCCAGCCAGCAGCCGTACCGAGCCTATCCCCGGCACCTACAAGACCGAGACACAACAAGTTGAAGTCACCGCTGCAAGCACCCGCATCGAAGTGATCCCCGCTACCTACAAAACCGTCGCTGAGCGCGTGGTGGCCAAGCCAGAGCAGAAGCAGATCGTTGTCGTGCCTGCCACGTACAAGACCGTGTCTGAGCAAGTGGTTGACCGTCCTGTATCACGCCGTGTAGAGGCTGTGCCAGGTACCTTCAAGACCGTGTCTGAGCAAGTCATTGCCACGCCACAGTCGATCCGCTACGAGCCGATCGAGATCCCTTACCGCACCGTGACCGAGCAAGTGGTTGCCCGTCCAGCCGGCAGCCGCATCGAAGTGGTGCCAGGCTCACTGAAGACCGCAACTGAGAGCGTGTTGGTTCGCCCAGCAGGCAAGCAGATCGTGGCTGTCCCCGCAGTGTACGAAACCACCACCGAGCAAGTGCTGGTGGCAGGCGCAACGTCTGAGTGGAAGCGCGGCAGCTCATGGATCAGCCAGGCTACCCAAGTTCGCCCAGTCAAAGGCTTCCTGAACGACAAAGGTGAAATCACTGGCGGCGGCGCAGGCTCTAAAGCCAAAATTGCGGCTGACGCAGCTATGGCAACTGGCACCGCTGGCAAAGCCGCCGGCGCCGTGAGCCGCACCACCAGCGCTACCAATGCTGCTGGCACAGCAGGCTACTCTGAAGAAGATGACGTGATGTGCCTGGTAGAGATTCCAGCACGCTACGAAACCGTCACCAAGCGCACCCTGAAAACCGCTGCCGGTACCCGTGAAGTAGACGTGCCAGCTGAGTACACCACAGTGACCCGCCAAGTGGTGGACACCAACGCTACCAGCCGCGAAATCGCTATTCCTGCTACCTACAGCACCGTGTCACGCCAGTTGCTGGACATCGACTCCATGGTCGCTAAAGGCTACAAGCTGGACAGCGCTGGTAACCTGGTGCAAGGCCCGAACGGCGAGAAGATTTTGCTAGCCTCTAGCGTCAGCGGCGGTGGAGCTTCTGGCTCCGGTGCAGGCGGCGCTGGCGGCGCTGGCGCAGCCGGTGCTAACCGTGCAGGTGGTGCTGGCGGTGCCGGTGCTGGTGGCGCAGGCGCAGGCGCAGGCGGCTCCGGTGCCAATAGTGGCGCAGCCTCTGGCCTGGTCACCTATGTGCGTGAAGTAGTGATCCCAGCGACCTACAGCACAGTGACGCGCCAGGTTCTGGACCAAGCTCCAAGCACCCGTGAAATCGAGATCCCAGCGACTTACAAAACCGTAACCCGCGAAGTCATCGACACCCCAGCTTCTACCCGTGAAGTGGCGATTGCTGCTGAATTCGGCACCGTGACCAAGCAAGTCTTGGACACCCCAGCCAGCACCCGCGAGATCAAGATCCCTGCTGAGTTCCGCACGGTAACCCGCCGCGTACAAGACGTAGCACCTTCTTCACGCGAAATTCCAACGCCAGAGCAGACCCGCACGGTCAGCAACCGCGTGTTGGTAACCCCAGCCAGCCAGCGCGAAATCGACGTGCCAGCCGTGAGCAAGCCAGTCACCCGCCGCGTGATTGACACGCCAGCCAGCCAGCGCGAGATCGACGTGCCAGCCGTTTACAAAACCGTGAAGCGCCAAGTGGTGGACAACGAGGCTAGCGTGCGCGAGATCGACGTGCCAGCACAGTACAAGGCAGTCAAGCGCCAAGTGGTGGACAACGAAGCCAGCACCAAA
This sequence comes from Polaromonas sp., assembly GCA_031390175.1. GTDB lineage: Bacteria > Pseudomonadota > Gammaproteobacteria > Burkholderiales > Burkholderiaceae_C > JAAFIP01. The sequence continues at coordinate 31,342 of JANMTF010000285.1, read as the reverse complement.
GAGTACGACATCGAAGCCGTGTACAAAACCGTCAAGCGCCAAGTGGTGGACACAGAAGCCAGCGTTCGCGAAATCGACGTGCCAGCTGTGTACAAGACTGTCAAGCGCCAAGTGGTGGACACCGAAGCCAGCGTGCGCGAGACCGAGTCAGCAGCCGTTGTCAAGAACGTCAAGCGCCAAGTGGTGGACCAAGAAGCCAGCGTGCGCGAGATCGACGTGCCAGCTGTGTACAAGACCGTGAAGCGCCAAGTGGTCGACACCGAAGCGTCTATCCGCGAGACCGACTCTCCCGCTGTCTACAAGACCGTGAAGCGTCAGATCATCGACCAGGAAGCCAGCGTGCGCGCTATCGACGTGCCAGCCGTGACCCGCAAGGTGCGCGTGCCTATCGTGGCTGAAGCAGCCAAGGTTGAGACCGATGCCGTGCCAGCCCAGTACGGCAGCGTGACCAACACCGTCAAGGTGAGCGATGCGTCTGTCGAGTGGCGCAGCATTCTGTGCGAGACCAACGCTACCCCTGCCAAGATCCGCCAGATCCAGGACGCTCTGCGTACCGCTGGCTACAACCCAGGTGAGTCGGATGGCGTAGTGCGTCAGACCACGATGACTGCATTTAACTCCTACCAGCGCGCCAAGGGCCTGCCAGTAGACCAGTACTTCAACACAGCGACTGTGAAATCATTGGGCGTAGCCCTGAAGTAAGCATCGTCTAGCGACATGCCAAAAAGCGCCCTTCGGGGCGTTTTTTTTTGGCTTTTGTACGGGATCAGGCCACCATTCTGCTAGTTTAAGTAATTATCATCTTTATTCGCAGCGGCAGCGGCGGCGCTGAACATCAGCCAGCGTACCGCGTAGTGCGTCATGGCCCATGCATAGAACTCTTGGCGCACCAGATCAGGCTTCTTGCTGCGCAGCACACGTTTGCTTTGGGTCAAATGGGATTTGAGCTCATCAAACACACTCACAACTTCCCCGCGCTCGTGGTACAGCGCCGCAAGCTCCAGTGCAGGCGCTTGCTCGGGGCCCAGCAACGTAGTGAGCAAGCGATAGCGGGTTTCATCCCCGTTGGTGCCAGGCAAGCTGTACTCAATGACGCGCACGGTTACAGCGGCGCTTTTATCATTGCGCAAAGGGCCTTGTCTGGGGCGTATCTCGCTGAGGAAGGAGCCGTCGGCCAGATCCTTGAGTACCGGTAGCTGGCGACTGGCGGTGCAGCGCCACAGCAACTGCGCGCCCGTGGCCTTGGCGCTGCACCAATGCTCATAGCCATCGAAACCCCGGTCGGCCATGAGTAGCATGCTGGCATTTAAACGGCTGAGCAGGGGTTTGCACACCACCCATTCGGCATCCCGATACGCCCCGATATTGGCACCCACGATAGCGTGGGTGGCGCACTCCACCAGCACAGCGCATTGGGCTTGCGGGTACCCGGCCTGCCCGGTACGGCTGCCGGGATAGCCAAACTCGGCAATATTCTCGGCTTCATCGGGCACATCAAATTTGCTGCCGTCTATCGCCATCAGGCGCAGCCCGCGATAAAAGGCATCGGGGCAGGTCTGGATGTTTGCCAGTGGCTGGCAGCACTGCTCTTGCAATTGCTTGAAGACCGTCCAGGACACTTTGCTGCGGGCATCACTGATGGAAGAGGACTTGAGTGTGGCGGGTGGTTCGCTGTGGTCACGCCAAGCCAGTCCCTGGGTTACGGCATCAAACACATCGCCATAGGAGGCATCGGGGTACAGGCTCAAAGCCATGCAGTAGTACACCACGGCGGTAGCGGGAAAGCTGCGTTGGCGCAGGCTGTTGCACTGGTTGGCATCGAGCAATTGGCCAATGAGTGAGCTGGGGTACACGCGCGCCAGCAAGCTGATGCTCAGGTAGTCGCTCAAGCGTGCTGCATTACCTAAAACTGCCTTGGTTCTGGCCATGGGGTGCTCCGCGGTTGTGATGCACGGAGTTTGCCGTAGAATTGGTTAAACTAGTAGTATTGCCGCCTGATCATGTACAAAAGCAGCCTAGCTCTCCCAACGAGCGCCATCGCTCGTGATGATTTAGAGTAGACTCAAAATGCTGCTAATTTAATAGCTGTTTCTGAAATGCTTTAACGGGCTGCAGCTTGATTGAAACGGCTCGCCACTGCCATATGCGTGCGTTATCCAACAGGTTCAGACTCTACACACACCGGGACACGCTGCGCCAACGCGCACATCAATTCATAACCCACGGTGCCTGCTTTGGCGGCTACCTCATCAATCGACAGCACGGTGCCATTGCTGGCGCGGCCCCAGAGCGTGACCTCGCTGCCCATGCCGGCTTGTGGCAGGTCGGTAATGTCCACGGTGATCATGTCCATGCTGACGCGGCCTACTGTATGGGTACGCGCACCATCGATGAGAATCGGTGTGCCAGTGGGGCAAATGCGTGGATAACCGTCGGCATAGCCACAGGCCACGACGGCAATGCGCATAGGCTGGTCGGCTACAAATGATGAGCCATAGCCTACGCTGTCGCCCTTGGATAATGCGCAAGTAGCTATTATTTTCGTAGCCAATGTCATGGCAGGCAGCAAATTCCAATGCGCAATGGTGTGCTCAGGGTAATCCACTGAGCTGCCGTACAGGGTGATGCCTGGGCGGATCCAGTCGGTGCGCAGATCGTTCGCGCTGTAGCGCAAGGTGGCGGCGCTGTTGCTTAATGTTCGCTCACCGGACAAGTCTTGCGTGGCGGTATTAAAGGCATTGAGCTGTTGGGCAATGCCAGCGTGACCAAAACGCGGTGCGTCGGCATCGCTGAAGTGCGTCATCAGCGAGATTTCTTCTACTTGCGGCAACGCATTCAGACGCGTCCAGGCACTGCGGTAGCTGGCCGGTTTAAAACCCAAGCGGTTCATGCCCGAGTTCATTTTTAAAAAAACGCGATGGGGTGCATTGGTTTTGTGCGCGGCCAGCATGTCGATTTGCTCGGTGCAATGTACCGTGTGCCACAGCGTCAAGCGCGAGCATAGCTCTAAATCGCGCGCGTCAAAAATGCCTTCGAGCAGCAAAATAGGCCCGCGCCAGCCCAGGTCACGCACCCGCTGCGCTTCTTCTAAATCCAGCAGGGCAAAACCGTCGGCGGCGCGCAGCCCGTCAAAAACCCGTTCTACACCATGGCCATAGGCGTTGGCTTTGACTACGGCCCAAGTTTTGGCATCAGGTGCGGCGGCCTGCGCGCGCGCCAGGTTGTGGCGCAAGGCTGCTGTATGGATGGTGGCAAGTATCGGACGCGGCATAGGCCTGAGTGTGACACAAGCGTGAAGCCTGCATGGCTGTCAAGCAGGTAATTCGCTAGTGTTGAGGCAAGAAGAATGGCGGGTAAGCGGGCGGCGCATGCTATAAAGACAGATTGTTGTAAAAATTAGATTGACTCTCACGTGAAACGCGGCTTTTATACCATCATGTCTGCGCAGTTTTTTAGCTCGCTGGCAGACAATGCTCTTTTTGTTGCAGCTGTCGAGTTGTTGCGCAGTAGTGACGAACCTGAATGGCAGCGGGCCGCTCTGGTGCCCATGTTTGCGCTGTTTTATGTGCTGTTAGCTCCTTTTGTGGGGGCGTTTGCGGATTCACAGCCTAAAGGTCGGGTGATGTTGATCAGCAATTCCATCAAAATATTTGGTTGTCTGATGATGCTGTTTGGCGCACATCCTTTGATCGCCTATGCGGTGGTAGGTCTTGGTGCTGCGGCTTATTCACCTGCAAAATTTGGTATCTTGACAGAACTACTGCCCTCCTCTCAATTGGTTAAAGCCAATGGATGGATTGAAGGGTTGACTATTGCTTCCATTATTTTGGGTGTCTTGCTTGGTGGGCAATTAGTGGGGCACTCGGTGTCGCACCTGCTGTTGTCATTTGATTTGCCCATTATTAATACCGGGGTGGATTCCCCTCCTGAGGCGGCTATCACCTTGCTGATATTTGTTTATTTACTGGCCGCATGGTTCAATACCCGCATTCCGCTGACGGGCGCTGTCAAGCGTCCCATACCGAAAAATTTGCTGAGCTTGTTGCCAGATTTTTGGGGTTGTAATTTGGCGTTGTGGCGCGACAAATTAGGCCAGATATCTCTGTCTACCACGACCGTATTTTGGGGCGTGAGTGGCAATTTGCGCTATATCGTGCTGGCATGGAGTGCAGCTGCATTAAGCTACAGCACCACCCAAGCCTCAGCATTGGTAGGGGTTGTGGCCATTGGCACAGCCGTGGGTGCCATAGCGGCCTCCATGAAGGTTCGTTTGGACCACGCAACCAGTCTGATGCCGTTGGGCATCGCCATGGGGCTTTTGATGATTGTGCTGAACTTTATCACCAATGTATGGATCGCGGTACCGTTTCTGATTTTGCTTGGTGCTGTCGCTGGATTTTTGTTAGTGCCCATGAACGCCTTGCTACAACATCGTGGCCACAACCTGATGGGTGCTGGTCGCTCCATCGCCGTGCAAAATTTTAATGAACAGGCTTGCATTCTGGGTTTAGGTGCTTTTTACACGGTGATTTCCACCGTCGATTGGTCTGACTTTGCGCTGGCCGAAACCTTAGGCCTGGACGACCTGGAGCCCGAGCAATTGAGTGCCTACCTGGCGATCACCATCTTCGGTTTGCTGGTGGCTGGCATCATGTGGTTGATCAAACGCTGGCATACCTCCAACCATATCCACCACCGCGATGAGCTGGCTCGGCTCTTGCACATCGCGCGCAACGACAATTTGCATGGGTGAACCAGCGCCGCGCAGCGCTACTGCGCGCTGGGCGGCAGCAGCATTGCTGGTCAATGCTTTTGTGTGGGGCGTCTCGTGGTGGCCTTTTCGCGCCTTGCAAAACCAAGGCCTGCACCCACTGTGGGCCACGGCGCTGGTGTATGCTCTGGCAGTGGTGTGCGTGCTGATCGTGCGCCCAAACGCGTGGCGTGCCTATGCCGCGCACCCTGCGCTATGGTGGCTGGCGCTGGCCTCGGGTCTTACCAATATTTGTTTTAACTGGGCTGTAACGGTAGGCGACGTGGTGCGCGTGGTACTGCTGTTCTACCTCATGCCCGCCTGGGCCATCTTGCTGGCGTGGCCGATCTTGGGTGAAAAGCCTAAACCCATGGCTTTACTGCGCTTGGCGTTGGCACTGGCTGGTGTGCTGCTGGTGCTTAAACACCCAGACTCTGCCTGGCCTGCCCCCCAGAGCTTTATTGACTACCTGGCCCTGGCTGGCGGCATGTGCTTTGCACTGGTCAACATCATGCTGCGCAAGCTGCGCGATGTGCCTAGCGAGGCCCGCATGATGGGTATGTTTGGCGGTGGGGCGATGATGGCTGCCGTGGTAGCGCTGTGGGGCGGCACTGTAGGCTGGGTGCCAGGCATACCTGCTTTGCAGACAGGTTGGCTGGGCTTGACACTGGCGTTAGCCTTGGCATTTTTAATCAGCAATTTGGCTTTGCAGTATGGCGCTGCCCGATTGCGCTCTGGCACTACAGCGCTGGTCATGCTCTCAGAGATCGTATTTGCCAGCGCGTCGTCAGTGCTGCTTGGCGCAGCCACGTTAGAGCCGCGCACCCTATGGGGTGGGGCTTTGATATTGTTTGCCGCCGCTTGGGCTGCTTGGGCCGAAGGCGAATCAAGCCACTAAGACAGCAATATGGCGGCATCTTGCGCGACCAGTCGCCGCACATGTTCGAGCAAGGTGGCATCGGTGTAGGGTTTGGTCAAATACAAATCTACGCCTGCATCCATAGCCAAGTCGCGGTGCTTGTCGCTAGCGCGAGAAGTGATCATCACCACCGGCAAGCCCATAAACTTCGGAAGCTCGCGGATACGTTTGGTCAGGTCCAGGCCGTTCAAGTTAGGCATTTCCAGGTCGGTCAACACAATGGCAGGCGGCTTGTCGCGCAAGCTGTCCAGAGCCAAAAAGCCGTCGTTGGCACTGGTCACTTCATAGCCTGCGTCTTCGAGTAGCTGCTCCATTGAGCGGCGCACAGACAGCGCATCATCCACCACCAGAACCCGGGTCTTCTTGACCGCCATACGCTTACGCAGCGCCAGCGATGCCGTCACCCGCACACTAGACTTGGCAGAGCGCTCCAGCGCCGGGACATCGAGCACAAACATGGGTTTGCCGTCACCGCGCATGGCACCGCCCACCACACCTGCAATACGCCGCGTTAAGCGGCCCACGTCTTGCAAAATGAGCTCACGCGCGTCAATCACCGCGTCTACGATGAGGGCGATGGTACCGCTGGCAGCCCGGGCAAGCACGCAGGGCTTTTTGCTTGCCATGAGATCTACAGTGTCTTCAAATCCTAACCACATACCCAGGCTGTAGGCGGGGTAGCTGTTGCCAGCATGCTCCAGCATTGCTTGCTTGCCCTGTAGGCTCAGCTTGACTTCATCGGCCGCAAACGCTTGCACCACTTGGTCAGATGGCAGCGCCACCCATTCACCAGCGCAGCCCACTATCAAGGACTGGGTCGCGCCCGTAGACACGGGTACGTGCAGGGTAAAGCTGGTGCCTTCAAAAGGTTTGCTGGCGATTTCCAATCGACCCTTGAGGGCACTGACCCGGTCATTTACCACGTCCATCCCCACGCCACGGCCTGATACTTCGGTGACCTCGCCCTTGGTACTGAAACCAGGGCGCAAAATCAGTCGGCGCAGCTCGTCCTCGGTCAATTCCGCCCCCCGGACGATCAGGCCATATTGCACGGCTTTGTCGTACACAGTGGGCAAGTCCAGGCCACGTCCATCGTCAGAGCAAATCACTTCTACCTCTTGGCCGCTGCGCCTGAAGCTCAAGGTCACGGTGCCTATTTCAGACTTGCCGAGCAAAGCGCGCTCCTCAGCACTTTCCAGGCCGTGGTCTACTGCATTGCGCAGCAAGTGCAGCAATGGTTCGGTTAAACGCGTCAGCACGTCTGCATCCAAAGTGGTGGACTCACCCACTACGACCAGTTGTGCCAGCTTGCCTGTGGACGACGCGGTTTGCGCCACGTTACGCTTTAAGCGCGTGACGACAGATTTCACTGGCACCAAGCGCGCCTGCAGCAGCTCGCGGTGTTGCTCGCGCAACGAGTAATCCTCATCTCGTAAGAGTTGCAGGGTGCGTACCAAATGCTTCTTGGCTTCGCGAGAAAACTCCAGCTCATCTTGCACCGCTTCGCTCACAAAGCGCGATAGACCGTGCAAGGCATCGTAACGGTCCATCTCCAGCGGATCAAAGCCTTCGCCTGCACCACGCTTTTCTTGCAGCTGCACCACTTGTTTGTCCACCGTTTGCTCAAGCTCGCGCAGGCGGATATTGAGCTGTGCATGGTGCAGCTCCAGCGCACCAAGGCGCTCATCCGCATCACGCACAAATTGGCCAAAGCGCTGAAAATTCACGATCGACTGGCCAGAACGGCGCAGCACACGGCTGAGGCGGTCTACACCCACCCGCAGTGTTTGCACATCGGCAGCAGGTGCAGCCTGTTGGGTTGGTTCGTCACCAGACCCAGCACTGCCGGAGCGGTCTAGAGAGGCATCAGTGGCACCCGCAGCCAAGGCCTCCGGGGCTTGGGTGTCAATACTGCCGTCGCGCATCCAGCCCACCCAATCGAGCAGGCGTTGCAAGGACTCTATCGCTTCAGAGGGCGCGGCCTCTTCGCCCTGCAGGTGCGCCACCATGTGCTGCAGCACGCCCACAGCATGCTGCATGTCGCGCACCGCTGCGGGGTTGACGGGGTGGCCTTCTTGCACGCTTTCCAGCGCCCATTCCATCACGTCTTCCAAACGGTGCGACAAGCGGCCTATACCTGGTAAGCCAATGATATTGCCCGAGCCTTTGAAAGTATGGGCAATGCGCTGGGCTTCAACCAAGTGTGCTTCGGTGGCGGTGCCTTTGGCCAAGTTGTCCAAGTGCACCAGTAGTTTGTCCAGTTGCTCTGGCGCATCGACCAGCATGGCTGATAGCAAACCAGTGTCCACCTCGTCGGTGGCTAGGCTGACATCTTCTTCGGTGGCAGGTTCCAGCAACGCCGTGGATGCGGCCAAATCTTCGGCTGTCAGTGCGGGCGGCGTAAGCAACAAGTCGCGCAAAAACTCTAGTACCGACTCATCTGCCTGCTGCGGGCAAGCGCGCAAAAAATTCAAAATCGCATCGGCGCTGCTGGGGTCTGCGGGTACTTCAAGATAAGCTTGTGCAGGGCCCATCCAACCTTCAAGCCAGGCCAGCGAAGGGCCATCGGGTGCAAGCATTTGCGCTTGGGTAAACTCTGCAATCTGCTGCAAATAGCCACCCCAACCATGCAAGCCCACCAAAGCGCTGGCCTGGATGGAGCGCTCAATAAACCCCAGCATCGGCTCGATATGCTCAGCCGCAGTGGCCGGGCGTTGAACAGCCTGCGCCAAGGCCTGCTGCGTGGCAGACACATCCAGCGCAAATTCTTCGCGCAGCAAGCCCAGCAGATCGTCAATAGTCATAACCAGCCCGGTTGTGAGGAATTCAAGCCAGAAATCAAGCGGTCTGTTCGGGCAGCTTGAACTGGCCTACAGCCTGCGTCAAACGGCGAGAAAAATCTGCCAGTGTTTGTGTGGAAGCCGTTTGCTCGGTAATAGCCGACGAGGTTTGCTCAGTGCTCTGGTTGATGTCCAACACTGATTGCTGCAAGCTGGTAGCCAGCTTGGCCTGCTGCTCAGAAAAGGTGGCAATCTGGCGCACCAAGCCCACCAACTGGGTGGTGGTGGTTTGCGTTTGGTTCATCTGTACACCCGCACGTTGTGCCAGCTCAGACTGTTTGACCACCTCACCAATCAGGCGGTTCACCGTGAACAACGTCTCATTGGTTTCCGCCTGGATGTTGCCCACCAGTTGCGAGATGGTCGATGTGGCTTGGCGTGAGCTGTCTGACAGACGCTGCACCTCTTCGGCCACCACCGCAAAACCGCGTCCAGCCTCACCGGCGGTAGCGGCCTGCATGGACGCGTTCAGTGCCAGCACGTGGGTGCGTTCAGAAATCGTGTTAATCAGCTGCACAGCGGTTGAAATTTCTTGCGAACGCTCGCCCAGGCGCTTAAAGCGTTTCTCCATGTCCGAAATCGAATCACGCAACTGGTCCATACCCTTCACAGTACCATCCACCGCCGTCAAAGCGGCCTGGGTGGCGGTAGCGGCCTGCTCGGCAGCGGTGTTGGACTGGCTGGACAGCGTGGCCATTTGGGCCAACTGGTCTGTGGCTTCGTTCAGGTTGACCGACATGGTCTGTAAAGCTTCCCGCTCGGAGCGGGCTGTTTCTTCCACCATCACAGATTGCACCCGCACGGCCTCGGACGTTGTGCGCACTTGCTCGGCAATGTTTTGCACTTCGGCCAAGGTGCGGCCGGTTTCTTCGGACAGCTGGTTGATGGAGGAGGAGACCGTGCCAATAATGTCTTCCGTGACTGGCGCCCGCGCAGTCAAGTCACGGTTACCTAACTGGAACACCGTTTGCAGCAGGGCAATCACCGAGTTGTTCAGAACTTCGTTTTCTTTACCGACTTTCTCCAGCGTCGCAATGCGGTCGTCCAACATGCCGTCAAAAGCGCGGCCCAGTGTGCCCAGCTCGTCTTTGCCCATCATCAGGGTACGTGCCGCTACGTCGCCTTGGTTCACTTTTTCAATCGTGCTTTGCACTTGGCTCAAACCCAAGGTTAGTTTGGCATAGAGTATGAAACCCACAATGGCCAACAACAGACCGCCGACCAGAAAGGTGATTACGGTGAACACAATGGCGCGGTTGGCAATCAAGTCGCCGGTGGTTTTGGTTTCGATGATCTCGGCCTCAATCAGGTCGCGCACTGTACCCAGTTCGCCCTCTAATACTTTGAACTTGCCGTTGAATCCGGCACGCGACGTTTCCAACTCGGCCGGGTCGGTGATCACACTGACTTTCTCGGCCGCCTGCGCATAGTCGGCGATCAAAGGGGCGATACGGGTAATTTCAATGCGCGCTTTTTCCGATAAGGAACTTGCGTTGTTGTTTCTGGCAAATTCTGCCTTGATGTTGGCGGCATTAGTTTTCAGCTCGGTGGCAGCAGCTTTGACACGCTCTGGGCTGTTGTCGCGAATGGCACCGTTGTATTGCTCCACCAAGCCGCGCAAGTTGTCGTGCAGCATGTCGGTTTGCACGTGGTTACGCATAGCGATACCGTCGCCTTGGGACTGCTCCAAAGCCTCCTGGAACTGTGTTTGGTTGTAGTAACCCGTTCCGCCCAAAATGAGCACCACCAACATGGCCAGAGAAAGTAGAACTAAAAGCTGCGAACGAATGGTTGAAAACATGACAAATCCTATGGGCAAACTTTAATGAAAACAGATCAAGATGTTACAGATTGATAAAATAGACGCACAACCCAAGGTGCTGTGAGAGTTACAACAAGGACAACTCATCGGCCAGTACGGCCATGAGCTTATCCATGTTGATTTCCAAATAATTGCGCCCCGACTGGTCGCAGGCAACCGCATCACAGGCTTCGCGCAAACTGGCAGGCAATGCCCCGCCATAGGTAAGCTCTTGCGCTTCGTAGTTGAGTTGTTGCGGCAAACCGTTAAATATCAATGCCACAGCGTCGTCCGCACCTGCGGCTGTTAGACCACCCACTAGCAGGCGTTGGTTGGGAGACAAGGTTAAATTGGCCGTGGAAGGGCTGAAGTACACAGCCAAATCAATCACGGGCAAAATATTGCCCTCGATATTGGCTGCACCCAGTAGCCAGGGGGGTGACTTGGGGATGGCACTGATCTCAAACTCCTCGACGATCTGACGCGCCCAGTCAAAGGAGAGTGCCAGAGCCCAGGAGCCGCAAATGATGCCTTGTGCAATTTTCAAAACAGGTAGTCAGTGATAAATGGAGATCAGTACGGCAATGCTCGCTTTACTGGTAAACAATGCACCAATCAAATCGCATTGAGAATCTGGTCGGACGTGTAGGGTTTGGTCACATACCCTTTGGCACCCAGCATTTGGGCAAACACGCGGTCAGCTTTCTGGTCTTTGGAGGTTACGAAGACCACTGGGATGCCTTTGGTAGTAGGGTCTTGCATAAGCTGGCGGGTGGCGGAAAAACCATCCAGGCCAGGCATGTTGACATCCATCATGATCAAGTCTGGCACTTCAGCTTTGGCCTTGGTGATAGCCTCGGCACCCGAGCTGGCCGATACCACGACCCAGCCAGCGTCGGAGAATATACGCTGCAAGTTTTGTGCATCTACGGGTGCATCATCTACGACCAATACTTTTTTCATAACACTTCTCTTTTCTCTTCAAAATTAGTAAATCTGCATTTGGGATTTCCGGCGCACAGGCCAACCCAGGTGTAATTACCGCGATGACACCGCGCCAAAGCCAGATTTGGCGCTGGCGCCAAAATTGGTCTCCTGGAAGCCGCGCGCTACGGTGCGGTCATGCTTGGCCAGAACGGCGATCAGGTCGCGCTCGTTCAAGGGTTTGGTCAAATAAGCATCACAGCCCGCCAGGGTGCCGCGAATTTTGTCAATCGTGCCGCCTCGGCTGGTGAGCATCACCACCACAGGGGGTTTGCCTTCACTGTACTTGCGCTGCTTGATAGCCCTGCAAGTTTGGTAGCCGTCCAGGCCTTCCATCATCACGTCCAGGAACACAAATTTGTAGGGCCGGGCACTTACGCGGCCTAAAGCTTCTTCGCCGGAGTTCACCAAGTCGGTTCGAAAGCCAAATCGGGTCAAACGGTTGCGCATGAATTTAAGGGCAATATCACTGTCGTCGACCACCAAAATATGGTCCAACTGGCTATCGTCTTCAAAGTCGCTGTGCCTGGCGTCGCCTCCGACGAGGGGGCTGTCCCGGCTATTGGAAAAGTCACCCATGCCAAGACGTACATCGCCGCGTGATGACTTGTGTGCAGCACCTTTCGCAACCACCGCCGCAGGTGCAGATGCTGCCTGCACTGGTTGGTAGGCTGGTATGGCCCTTGCATTAGCGGAGGGCAAAGAAGCAGGCACAGGAGCAGCCGCTGGGCTGCTGGTCAGCGGCGCAAAAGGGCGAGTGGCCGCAAAACCACTACTGGCGGGCGCGGCAGGGCGCGCGGGAGCCATGGGGGTAGCGGCTGCTTGGGGGGCGGGCGCGGGTTTGATGACGGGTGCGATGGCAGGCGCTTGGGGCGACAAAAGTTGCTCTACATTGGTAAGCACCTTCATCAGGTTTAACGGGCGGCGCTGTAGAGCCCAGCCGGTGCCCCCATCTTCATTGCCAATCAGCATGACGTGCGCGCAAGGTTTGCTAACGATAGCGGCACGCAGGGTGGCAGGGTCGTCAGCGTTGACTACGGCCAAATTGGCCTCAGCGGGACTGGAGACCAGAATGTAGCCGGGGGGGCGGCGCGCTGCGAGTCGGAAAAATGATTCAAAGGTCGCGCGTTCAAAAGAGGAAAAACCGATTAACGCTATTTTGTGGGGATTACTCATCGAGAGCCTTCGAAGCAGATGGCACACAAACATCCGCGCAGGCAGTTTTGCGCGCACATGTTGTAACTAAAGATTGGATAAATGGCATAACGTGTCACACCATTCTAAGCAAGGACAGCGGTAGACGCAAACATAGCTTGGACAATCGGGCCATAGTTTGGCGCTGGGCGTGCTAAATTGGGCTGGATAGTTGTTAAAAACAACGGTTTGAAGGCTACTCTGGCTGCGAGCGCAGAAAACCAGTTTGCGCTACGATAACCTTATGATTACATCTGTCTACGACTTCAAAGCGCTTGACACCGGCGGGCAGAGCGTGGCGCTGAAAATCTTTCGCGGCAAACCCATGCTGATCGTGAACACCGCCAGCGCCTGCGGTTTTACTCCGCAGTTTGCAGGGCTAGAGGCCTTGCACCAGCAATACGGCAAGCGCGGTCTGGCAGTGCTGGGCTTTCCGTGCAACCAGTTTGGCAACCAAGATCCGGGCAGCAACGAAGAGATTGCCAGCTTTTGCCACCTCAACTACGGAGTGAGCTTTCCGATGATGGCCAAGGTAGATGTCAATGGCGCGCAGGCTTCACCACTGTTCCAGTGGCTGTGTGGCGAGGCACCGGGGCTGCTAGGCAGCAAAGCCATCAAGTGGAACTTCACCAAGTTTTTAGTGGGCAAAGATGGCCAGGTGATCAAGCGCTACGCCCCACAGGATGCACCAGCTTCGCTGGCCAAGGACATTGAGGCGGCATTGGGGTAGCTTGGCTTTCAACCGGCTATTTCGGATAACATGCGAGCCAGCCTCGCTCAGTTCGATTTACCTGCCTAGGAGCTCACCCCTTGAATGAAGTTGTTCCTATCAGCTATAACCCCCTCTTGTTAGCATTGTCCTTTGCCGTTGCGGTGATCGGCAGTTTTGTGGGGCTGATGGCCTGTCGGCATATTTCGCAGGAGAATGGGCGTACCAGCTGGTACAACGCGATTTCAGCTGCGATTGCCATTGGTGGCGTGGGCGTGTGGTCCATGCACTTTATTGGCATGCTGGCCTTGACGCTGGATCTGGCTTTGGGTTATGCCATGGTCGAGACCATCGTCTCGATGGTGGTGGCCATCGTAGTGACGGCCTTGGCATTGGCCTTTGTGGCCAATGCGCCCAATTCAGTCGCTCGCGTTTTGGGTGCGGGGGTGGTGCTCGGGTTGGGGGTGTGCGTCATGCATTATCTAGGCATGTACGGTATGCGTTTTGGAGGCGTTTTTGCGTGGAACGGGTTCTTGGTGGCACTCTCGGTGGGTATTGCCATCGTGGCGGCGACCGCAGCCCTGTGGTTGGCGTTTCGTCCAGGGGGTATCGGTTTGCGTGTGCTGGCCGCCCTGGTCATGGGGGTGGCGGTTTGTGCCATGCATTACACCGGCGTGGCAGCGGTTGACATTGTGTGCACCACGACCAACCGTATAGCCGTCCCGACGGGTTTTGCGATAGTTCCAGCATCCCGCTTGTTGTGGGTGGTGGCTTTTGTTGCCATCAGTTTGATGACATTTATTTTGATGGACCAACTGCGCACCGCCATGGACAAACAGGCTGCCCAGCTCAGGCGCTAAAAGTATCTTTGGCTAAGAACGTTTCGCAAGCAGCTGTGAGAGCAGCTCCTCAAAATAACCTCCCTCGATTCGTACCTGCTCAGCATCGCAACCCCACGCACCATGATGTTAAATAGATTCATATATAAATTATTTTACTATTAACCTAAGAAACTTGATTTATTCGTTAAATTATGCACAAATAATGCCGTGATATAGGATAAAGCTTCCTGAGTGCACAAAATTATGCGAGTTGATGTACCGCTGGCAAATACTGACAGTCTGCGAGGCCGGAAAAACTTCAAAAAGCACTGTGAAGAGGCGTTTTTAAGATGCTAATTGGGCGACAGGCCAATGGAATATTGCGGGAGCAGCTATTAATTATGTAGTGTTATTTGCGACCCTGTGCATGCGCCGTGACTGGATTACCTGTCTGGCGACAAGCGCTCGCGCACGCTGGCAACCAGCAGGTCCATTTGTACTTTGCCGGTGGCTGTTTTGGGCAGGTTCGGCAGCACTATCCAGTCTCTGGGCAGTTTGTAGCGGGCAATTTTCTCAGCTAAAAAAGTGTTTAGCTGCTGGGCCCAATCGGCTATTGCAGTGTGCGAGGCGGTTGACTCGGCGGAGGCCTCTATTTCGCCACAGTCCCGCAGCACCACGCAGGCCACCACCTTCTCTCCCCACTGGGCATCGGGCAGGCCGATGATGGCGCATTTAGCTATCTGTGGGTGGACGGCCAGCCGGTTTTCGATCTCTGCGGGGTAGATGTTCTCGCCGCCAGAGATCAGCATGTCTGTGGCGCGGCCTACCACGCTGTAGCTGCCGTCTGGGGCGCAGCGCGCCAAGTCGCCGGTGTGAAAGTAGCCCTCAGCGTCTACCAAATGCTGGTTGGGCCAATAACACTGGGCCACATTAGGTGCGCGGATGCACAGCTCGCCTACGCCGTCTGGCGCAGCAGTGCCGCTGGAATCGAGTCGCGCTTTGAGCCGTACCTGCACTTGCAGCCCCTGCGTTTGCGCAGGCCAGCCGCAGCTGCCGGGGTGCGAATGGGCGTGCGCCGCGCCCAGAGCGATAGAGAAGGGGCCCGTTTCGGTGCTGCCATACACATTGCACACGGCTACACCGCGCGTTTGAAAAGCTTGCACCCAATGCGCTGGCAACACCGACGAGCCCGCCCAAACGGCGCGCAGGCAGGACAGATCGGTGCTCTGCCACAGCGGGTGCTCTACCAGCGCGCGCATCGTGGCGGGCACCTGCAGCGTGAGTGTGGGACGGTCTTGGGCGATGCATTGGAGTGTGGCGGCCGCAACAAAACGGGCATGCAAAACAACCCGTGCGCCAGCATACAAGGCCGGTAAGGTTTGAATGCACAGCCCACCTACATGGAACAGGAGGAGCACGGTTGCTATGGTATCAGTAGTGGACAGCTCCATGCAACGTCTCGCCAACGCCATATTGGCCAACAAGTTGGCTTGCGTGTGCACTGCGCCCTTGGGCCGCCCGGTGGTGCCGGAGGTGTAGACCAACAGCGCCGGAGCTTGGGGATGGCAGGCAGGGTTGAGCGGCGAGCCAAGGCGGGTAGAGCTGATGATGGCCGAGCTTGCGGCCGTAGTGCCTTGAGGGTCGAATTTTTCGTTCCACGCTTGGTCGATCAGGCAGTGCGCCAGGCCTGCACGCAATGCCAAGTCGCTTGCCGCCTGCGCCCAATGCGCATCGCTTAGCAGCCAGTGCGGCGTGCAGTCAGCCACCACGCCGTCCCACTCTGGCGCAGCCAGTCGGTAGTTCAACGGCACAAAGATGGCACCCAGCTGGCCCGTGGCAAACAAAAGCGCAATTTGCTTGGGGTGGTTAAAGCCCAAATAGGCCACCCGGTCGCCTGCTCGTACGCCCATAGTGTGCAAGTGCCACGCTCGGCCGCGCGCTGGCTTGGTAGCGCAATACCTCGGGCAACGTAAGGGGGTGGAATGTGCCGGATGTTTGCATTTACTTAACTTTACCGCGTCTTCACGGGCAATTAGCGCGGACGCAGCAAAGTATGGGTGTTGGGATTGCTTATAGAGGACTTTTTATGCACGCCACCCGTTCTACTCCAACGACTACCCGCCGTTGGTTCACCTCTTTGGCTGCTTTGGGCGGCTTAGCCGCACTGGCTACGCGCGCTACAGCGCAAATTGCCCCTGCTGGGCCACCCCATAGCCGTGGCCCGGGTCAGCCGCCCACGCCTGAGCAGATGGCCCAAGCCATCGACCAGCGCATCAGCCGTTTGATCAAAGCGGTAGACGGCACGCCAGAGCAAAAAGACCGCTTGGTCAAGCTGGCGCAAGCCGCCATGGCCGATATGCTGCCCCTGCGCGCGCAGCGCATGGCAGGGCGCAAAAAAGGCATGGACTTGTTGGCAGCTAGCTCGATTGACCGCAACGCGCTAGAACGCCTGCGCCAAGAGCAAAGCAGTTTGGCCGACAGCATGAGCAAACGCATGGTTCAGCAAATGGCCGATTCCGCAGAGGTGCTGACCCCCGCGCAGCGCGCCAAGCTGGCAGAACGCATGCACCAGCGCGGCGTGCATGGCCATGGCCCTGGCCATCGAGGTGGCATGGGCTTTGGAGGTGGTTGGGGCGGCGGTTTTGGCGAGTAACTAACTAAGCCCAAATACGCGCTGCGCTGACTGGCGTTAGTATGCTACCTATGACCCAACTGCTGATGATTGAGGATGATGCCCGCCTGGCCAATATGGTCGGCGAATACCTGCGCGGGAATGATTTTGAATTCGCCCACGCCATGGACGGCATGGCAGGTCTGCAAGCCCTGCAAGCCGCACCGCCAGACCTGGTAATTTTGGATTTGATGATGCCCGGCATCGACGGCCTGGAGGTGTGCCGCCGCTTGCGCGCCCTGTCGGGCGATGTGGCGCACACCCCGGTGCTCATGCTCACAGGCAAGGGCGATGCGATGGACCGCATCATTGGCCTGGAATTGGGCGCAGACGACTATCTGTCCAAACCGTTTGAGCCACGCGAGCTGCTGGCACGCATCCGGGCTATTTTGCGCCGCCACGGCGATGGGGCGGCCTCCGCCGGCCGCCGCATGGCCTTTGGAACGTTGGAGATTGACCGCGACGCGCGTACGGTGCAAGTAGCAGGCAACTTGGTGGAGCTGACCTCCTACCAGTTTGACCTGCTGGTGGCCATGGCCGAGCGCGCAGGCCGGGTGCTCACGCGGGAGCAAATCATGGAGGCCGTGCGCGGCCGCGAGCTGGAGGCTTTTGACCGCTCCATCGACGTGCACATGGGCCGCATACGCGCCGCCATTGAGGCCGACCCGAAAGAGCCTCAGCGCATCGTCACCGTGCGCGGTGTGGGCTATGTGTTTGCCAAGCAGCAAGCCTAATCCGTGCTGGGTGTACTATATATTTAATAGCTGCTCCCGCAATATTATGTTGGGCTAGAGCCTCATTTCATGCAAATACCGTTCTTTAACCGTCTGTACGTGCGCATCTGGCTGGCGGTGGTGTTGACGGTGCTGGTATTGACCTTGGCCTTTGGTTGGCTGTGGCGCACACAGGCTGAGCGTATCCGCAGCGAACGCTTGGCTGAGCTGCCCGCCCGCGAGCTGATCGTGCGCGACAGCGGTGGGAAAATCATCGGCCAGGCCAGTGCCGGGCCTGTACGGATACCGGGCCAGGGGCTGGAGTTTCAGGTCACTATGCCCGATGGGAAAATTCTGTCCATGCAGCTGCCGCCGCGCATACGCCCCCAGGCTGAAGGTATGCAGCCTCCGGGCAATCTGCCACCTGGCGGCCTATTGCCGCGCTGGCTAGACACCAACGTACAGCGCAACCCCACGATCTTGCTGTGGCTATGGGGCGTGGTGGCCTTTGCGGTAGCGCTGGGCAGCTATCCTGTAGTGCGCCGCCTCACCAAGCGCCTGGAGGGCTTGCGCAAAGGCGTCGAGCGCTGGGGCGCGGGTGACTTGCGGGCCAGGGTAGATGTGCGGGGCCGTGACGAAGTGGCTTTTCTGGGCGAGCGCTTCAACGCTGCGGCTGACCGGGTAGAGGCGCTGGTGCAGTCGCATAAGTCGCTGTTGGCCAACGCCTCGCACGAGCTGCGCTCACCGCTGGCGCGCATACGTATGGGCATAGAGCTGATGCAAACCGCGCCCAGCGCCGCGCTCAAAGCAGAGCTGGCACGCAACATCAGCGAGCTGGACGCATTGATAGAAGAGATCTTGCTGGCCAGCCGGCTAGACGCGGCCCAGCACAGCGCCGCCATCGACATGGGCAAGGCCGAAACCGTAGACGTGATAGCGCTGGCCGCCGAAGAGTGCGCGCGCCTGAGCGTGCCGCTAGAGTGCCAAGCGCAGCAGATGCATATGCAAGGCGTGCCCCGCCTGCTGCGCCGCCTGATGCGCAATTTGCTAGACAATGCCCAGCGCTACGGTGGCAGCGAGGTGCAAATGAGCCTGCGTAGCGCGCCAGGCAGCCCTGAGTGCAGTGCCCTTGGCATAGAAATAGAAGTAGGTGACCGTGGCCCTGGTGTGCCCGAGGCCGAACAGCAGCGCATTTTTGAGCCTTTTTACCGCAGCAACCGGGCCAGTGAGCGCGACGGGGGCGTAGGTTTGGGCCTGGCTTTGGTGCACTCCATTGCCCAAAGCCATGGCGGCACTGTGCATTGCCAAAACCGCTCTGGTGGTGGCGCATGCTTTGTGGTGCGCCTGCCCAGTTGGTCTGCTTGACGCACAGATCTCCCGTTAGTTCCTAAGTTCACACCAACGGTGGCGCGACAAATTCGTGATTTAAAACACGTTTTTGTCAAAATTGTTGTAAATATACCTCCCACATCCCCTAAATTGGGGATGTCCACACACGAGAAATAGCTGCAAAATGCACATTGTTCGCTGTCACACGGTTGCGACACAGGGATTTCAACACTAAAGTATCAGAGCCGAGGAAAGCTCACAACATATTGCAAGTTTCCCAACGATGTCCTCTAGGACTTTGACACGGCCACCCTCGGGTGGCCGTTTTTTTGGGGAGTGTCCGCCCGCGCAGTGGGTTGCGCGTTATCACAACTGGGGCTGACCCCTTCATGCACAATACGCCCATGGCGGGCAAGCCCGGGCAGCGTTAATTTCTGGAGGCACTCTGCGCGCTATGACTATTGCATATTCCATCGCTCGTCGTGCCACCGCCATGGCGGCACTGACCTTGTTCATCCTTGTGCCCACTGGCAGCATGGCCCGCGAGGGTGTAGAGGTGGGTAAAAACTCTGTATTTACCAAATTTGCCTCGGCCAGCCAGGTGGAGCAAGCTGCCACCGCGCAGTACCAGCAAATGCGCCAGCAGGCCAGCGCAAAAAATGCGCTAGCACCCGATTCAGACCCTCAGGTGCTGCGCCTGCGCGCTATCGCGCAAAAAATCATCCCTTTTTCGTATGAATGGAACCCGCGCGCCAAAGACTGGAAGTGGGAGGTCAACCTGATCAAAAGCAACCAGATCAATGCGTTTTGCATGCCCGGCGGCAAAATCGCCTTCTACACCGGTATTTTGGAGCAGCTCAAGCTCACCGACGACGAGGTGGCCATGATCATGGGCCACGAGGTAGCCCACGCGCTGCGCGAGCATGCGCGTGAACGCATGGGCAAAAACGCTGCCACCGGTATTGGGGCCAATGTGCTGAGCCAAGCCTTTGGTCTGGGCAATCTAGGATCACAAGCCATGGGTATGGGCGCACAACTGCTGACGCTCAAATTTGGTCGTGAAGACGAGTCGGAGGCCGACTTGGTGGGCATGGAGCTGGCCGCCAGAGCAGGCTACAACCCGCGTGCTGGTGTCAGTTTATGGAAAAAGATGGGGGCCGCCAGCAAAGGGGCACCGCCGCAGTTCCTGAGCACCCACCCCAGTGGCCCGTCGCGGATTGTAGATATTGAGAACAACTTGGCCAAAGTCATGCCGCTGTACGAGCGGGCGATAGGCAAAAGGTAACTTTATCCGGCTAATTTAAGCAACCAAGCCCGCTCAGGTGGGCATGAGCCGGTCAATTTCCTGCTGCATGGCGGTGGTCAGCTGAGAGTACAGACGCAGCTTGTCGGCTGTCTCGCGCAGCCTCTGCGCAATGCGCAGGCTCACCGCCATCATGAACTTCGCGCCGATATGCGGCTCATCGGTCATCAGCTCTTCCAGTGCCTTGCGCGTGAGAGTAGCCCCGCGCACGTCGCTGGTCGCCGTGCATGTTGCCGAGCGTGGCTCGCCATCCACCAAGCCCATCTCGCCAATCAAGCTGCCGGGCCCGAGCACATTGATCGTGACCGCAGAGGTGCGGCTGACCACGATGTTCTCTACCGTCACTTCACCGTGCAGCACCAGTAGCATGTAGCCCGTGTCTTTGGCATCGCCTTCGTTGATAAAAGCAGTGCCCGCGCTGATTTTGAGCGGCTTCATGTAGCTCACCACCACCCTGGCCTCTTCGAGGCTCAATTGCATCAAGGCAGTAGGTGCCGTGAGCAATGCGGCCGCCAAATCGGCGCTGTCAGACCCTTCCAGCGCTTTCATGCGCTCTCGGCTGACATCTGGGCTTTTGGGTGTTCTTCCCAAGATTTTGTTAAGCATGGTGGATAGGTTGTGTAAGAAGCTGTAGTGTGCCTTAAAATAAGAATACCGCAAGGAGCGTTGCAGCAACAGCACTATAGGGACTAACGTCCAATTTTAGGGACTAACCCCGCAGTTAATTCCTTCAATTTGTGCAGTTTGTCAGGCTTGGGGTCATGAATAGCAACGACGCTCACCCGTAAGTAAGAATAAATTCTTCACAGGTGAGTTATGTCCTCGTCCCCTTTCGCTGATACCCCCTCTTCCAGTAGCGGCACCAGCCCCGCTAGCCCCACCGTACCCGCCATGAAGCTCTCAGGCCTGGAGCCGGTATTGATTGGCCAAGGTACGCTGTTCGTCAACATTGGCGAGCGCACCAACGTCACTGGCTCCAAAGCCTTCGCTCGGATGATTTTGAACGGCGAGTACGAGGCCGCATTGGCAGTGGCGCGCCAGCAGGTCGAAAACGGTGCGCAGGTGATCGACATCAATATGGACGAGGCGATGCTGGACAGCAAGGCCGCCATGGTGCGGTTTTTGAACCTGATAGCGTCCGAACCCGACATTTCCCGCGTGCCGATCATGATCGACAGCTCCAAATGGGAGGTGATCGAGGCGGGCCTGCGCTGCGTGCAGGGCAAATCGATTGTCAACTCCATCAGTATGAAGGAAGGCGTAGAGCCCTTCAAGCACCAAGCCAAGCTGCTGCGCCGCTATGGCGCTGCCGCCGTGGTGATGGCGTTCGATGAAAAAGGCCAGGCTGATACCTACGAGCGCAAAACCGAGATTTGCGCACGCGCCTACAAGGTGCTGGTAGACGAAGTGGGTTTTCCGCCAGAAGATATTATTTTCGACCCTAACATCTTCGCCATTGCCACCGGCATCGAAGAGCACAACAATTACGCAGTGGACTTTATCAACGCCACCCGCTGGATCAAAGAGAATTTGCCGGGTGCCAAGGTGAGTGGCGGCGTGAGCAACGTGAGCTTTAGCTTTCGCGGCAACGATCCGGTGCGCGAAGCGATCCACACCGTGTTTTTGTACCATGCTATTTCAGCCGGTATGGACATGGGCATTGTCAACGCGGGCATGATGGGCGTGTACAGCGAGCTGGAGCCCATTCTGCGCGAGCGGGTGGAAGACGTGGTGCTGAACCGCCGCCCTGACGCAGGCGAGCGCCTGGTCGAAGTGGCCGAAAACGCCAAAGGCGCAGCCAAAGACGACAGCAAAAAGAACGAATGGCGCGCGCTGCCCGTGAACGAGCGCCTGTCGCACGCGCTGGTGCGCGGCATTACCGATTTTATTGTGGAAGACACCGAAGAGGTCTACCAAATCATCCTGGCCAAGGGCGGCCGCCCGCTGCATGTGATCGAAGGCCCACTGATGGACGGCATGAACATCGTGGGCGATTTGTTTGGCCAAGGCAAAATGTTTTTACCCCAGGTGGTGAAAAGCGCCCGTGTGATGAAGCAGGCCGTGGCGCATTTGATCCCCTACATTGAAGAAGAGAAAAAGCAGCAAGCCGCAGCGGGCATGGACGTGAAAGCCAAAGGCAAAATTGTGATTGCCACCGTGAAGGGCGACGTGCACGACATCGGCAAAAACATCGTCACCGTGGTCTTGCAGTGCAATAACTTTGAGGTGGTGAACATGGGCGTGATGGTGCCCTGCCACGAGATTTTGGCGCGCGCCAAGATTGAAGGCGCCGACATCATTGGCCTCTCCGGTTTGATCACGCCCAGCCTGGAAGAGATGCAGTACGTGGCTGCCGAAATGCAAAAAGACCCGCATTTCAGAATGGCCAAAATCCCGCTGCTGATCGGCGGCGCGACTACCAGCCGCGTGCATACCGCCGTCAAAATCGCGCCGCACTACGAAGGCCCCGTGGTGTATGTGCCCGATGCGTCGCGCAGCGTGAGCGTGGCGC
Source organism: Polaromonas sp. (assembly GCA_031390175.1). GTDB lineage: Bacteria > Pseudomonadota > Gammaproteobacteria > Burkholderiales > Burkholderiaceae_C > JAAFIP01. The sequence goes on along the minus strand of JANMTF010000285.1, from coordinate 8,796 downwards.
AAAGCCTGCTGTCAGACCAAGCGGCCAAGTACATTGACGAGATCAATGCTGATTACGTCAAAGTGCGCCACCAGCACGCCAACAAAAAGCAAATCCCCATGTGGGCGCTGGACAAAGCGCGGGCTAACAAGTGGTTGCCTACGCCAAAGCGTGCCGAGCTGGCAGACGCATTGAAAACCGCCGCACCGCAAGACCGCGCCGCCTTGGCCTGGGCGGACACCACACCCCCCGTGCCCAAATTCATTGGCCGCCGCGTGTTCAAGAACTTCGATTTGGCCGAGCTGGCCAAATTCATCGACTGGGGCCCCTTCTTCCAAACTTGGGATTTGGCAGGCCCCTTCCCGGCGATATTGAAAGACGAGGTGGTGGGCACTGAAGCTGTGCGCGTGTACGCCGACGGCCAGCGCATGCTCAAGCGCCTGGTGGAGGGCCGCTGGCTCACCGCCAACGCCGTGCTGGCTTTTTATCCCGCCAACAGTGTCAACGATGACGACATCGAAATCTACACCGACGAGACCCGCAGCCAGGTGGCCATGAAGTGGTATGGCATGCGCCAGCAGACCGAAAAGCAAGCCGTGGAGGGCGTGATGCGCCCCAGCCGCTGCTTGGCCGACTTTATAGCGCCCAAGTTAAACGCTACACAAATAGGAGCTGCTCCCGCAATATTCCAGGAGGTTACAGGCCAAAACACCTCGCAAAAGCAGGACTACATCGGCCTGTTTGCCGTCACAGCAGGCATTGGCGTGGACAAAAGAGAAAAGTACTTCACCGACGACCATGACGACTACAGCGCCATCATGCTCAAAGCGCTGGCCGACCGCTTGGCCGAAGCTTTTGCCGAGGCCTTGCACGCGCGGGTACGCCAAGACCTGTGGGGCTACGCCGCGCAAGAGGGCCTGAGCAACGAAGACATGATTGCCGAAAAATACCAAGGCATCCGCCCCGCGCCCGGCTACCCGGCCTGCCCCGACCACAGCGTGAAAGCCGCGATGTTTGAGCTGCTGAAATGCGAGGAGATCGGCATGGGCATCACCGAGAGCATGGCCATGACGCCCGCAGCCAGCGTGAGCGGTTTTTACTTCAGCCACCCAGACGCCACGTACTTCAACGTAGGCAAAATCAGCGATGACCAGGTCAAGGACATGGCCGCACGGCGCGGCGAAACCGAGGCACTGATGGCCCGACTGTTGGCGCCTAATTTGTCCTGAGGCATAGGCATAATTCGCGTTTGCCAGCGCCACGCAGCCAGCGTGCTGCGGGACCGCGCTGCTATGGCATGCCGCAACACCCCAACGAAACCGCAGACTGCAACCGCACCCCGCTATGACCACGACTGAAATTTACCTGATCGCCATGGCGATCATTTTCACTCTGCCTTACCTAATTTGGCGCTTGGGCAGGACGGACTACTACGCCCCGCTGGTGGTGGTGCAGATCATTGCGGGTGTGCTGCTCGGCCCCGGTATTCTGGGCAAGCTATTTCCCGACTACTACGCTTTCGTTTTCAACCCCTCGGTGATCACCGCGCTCAACGGCGTAGCCTGGTGGGGCGTGATGATTTTTGTCTGGATTGCAGGCATTGAGCTGGACCTGAAAAAAGCCTGGGAGCACCGGCGCGAGAGCGGCATTACCGCAGGCCTCGCGCTGGGCACACCGCTGCTGCTGGGTAGCCTGGTGGCCATCGGCATGCTGGGTTTTGCGGGCTGGATCGGCCCCAAGGCCGCGCAGTGGCAGTTTGTACTGGGCGTGGGCATGGCCTGCGCCGTCACGGCCCTGCCGATTTTAATTTTGCTGATGGAAAAACTGGCCATCCTGCGCCAGCCCATAGGCCAGCGCATCCTGCGCTACGCCAGCATCGACGACATCGCCATCTGGGGTGTGCTGGCGCTGATTTTGATGGACTGGGAACGGGTAGGCAAGCAGGTAGCGTTTTTGGCGGCGTTTGCGGTGTGCAGCTATGTGCTACGCAAACTGATGCGCTGGTTGCCCGAGAAAGACCGTTGGTATGCAGGCCTCATGTGGTTGATTGTGTGCAGCCTGGGTGCAGACTGGTCGGGCCTGCATTTTATGGTGGGTGCGTTCATTGCCGGTGCCGTGCTGGACACCGAGTGGTTCAACCAAGAGCAGATGGACATGCTTCGCCATAACGTGCTTCTGGTGTTGATGCCGGTGTTCTTTTTAAGCACCGGTTTGCGCACCAATTGGACGCTGGGTGGGCAGGCGGTGTTCATCGCCGCAGCCTTGTTGTTGCTGGCCTCGGTGGTGGGCAAGCTGGCGGGTGTGCACTTGGCCGGAAAAGCGCTCAAATGGTCGCCGGGTGAGGCCTCGATCATCGGCTGGTTGCTGCAAACCAAGGCGTTGATCATGATCATTTTTGCCAACATTTTGCTGGACAAAGCCATCATCACCAGCGAGACCTTCACGGCTTTGTTGTTGATGGCGATTGCCAGCACGATGTTGACGGTGCCGGTAGTGGCGCCGAAGTTGCAGCGGATGAAAGAGATTGTGTTTCGCCCTAAGTGAGATAGTCGATGGTTGTCGGTGGCGGTTGATTGTCTGCGGCTCGGGGTCTGGGGCCTGGTCACGAATGCCCTGGCGCTTGGCTTGGACGGCTACGCGGCTGTCCCCCGTGGCGGCTTATGGCCGCCAACTCCTCCTTTATGCCGCTACGCCATCCAAGCAAAGCACCAAGGCAGCGAGTCGGGTGGGTCTGCGGCGGTGTAGGACCCGCGATGCAAATAGGATGGTGTCCGCACCGACGGAGACGCGCCGACTGTGCTGGAAAGAGCGTGTCTGCACTAGCGGTCAAATGCCCACCACACTCGCAAGATCAGGTCGGTGGTGCACTTAGCGCAGCGGCATAAAGGAGGAGTCGCTGGCCCTAGGCCAGCACGGGGGACAGCCGCGTAGCTAAGTGCGCCGCCGACCTGATCCAGTACAAAACAAAAGTAAGTTCCCCGCCGGCATGATCCCGCACAAAAGCAGCTAAGCTTCCGACACGAGTGCAAAGTTATCCTCTATACTGTCAACTGCGCCGATTTGCACCAGCTTGCGGGCGCGTTATAAATTCCGCTAAAGACGCAAACCCAGTGTCCGTTTTTAGCGCGCTGGGTTTTTTTGTTTGTGCCATGACCTTGATCGCTACGCCACAGTCCATGCAGTTTGACGCACCGCTTGCTTTGCAAAGCGGCAAGTCGATTCGTGCTTACACCGTGGCCTACGAGACCTATGGCACTTTGAACGCCAGCAAATCCAACGCCGTGCTCGTTTGCCACGCGCTCAACGCCTCGCACCACGTCGCAGGTGTGTACGCCGGGCAAGACAAATCCGAAGGCTGGTGGGACAGCATGATTGGGCCCGGCAAACCGCTGGACACCGACAAGTTCTTCGTCATTGGTGTAAACAACCTGGGTTCGTGCTTTGGCTCCACCGGCCCGATGCACGTCAACCCTGATTCGGGTCAAGTGTATGGCGCGGACTTCCCGGTAGTCACGGTGGAAGACTGGGTCAATGCCCAGGCGCGATTGATGGATGCACTGGGCATTCACGCCTTGGCTGCCGTCATGGGCGGCAGCTTGGGCGGTATGCAGGCGCTGAGCTGGACGCTGCAATACCCCGAGCGCGTGCGCCACTGCATCGGCGTGGCTACGGCCCCCAACCTGACGGCAGAGAATATCGCCTTTAACGAAGTCGCCCGCCGCGCCATTGCCACCGACCCCGATTTCCATGGCGGCCATTTTTACCAGCACGGCGTGATCCCCAAGCGCGGCTTGCGCATTGCGCGCATGGTGGGGCACATCACCTACCTTAGTGATGACGTGATGAACGAGAAGTTTGGACGGCAGTTAAAAGCCCCCACGCTTGCCGCTTTGCGTGCTGCGCTGCCCCCTGAGGGGGCCCTTGCGCCTAGGGGCGGCCCGTCGGCGCTCGCTGCGTCACAACTGCCCTACCAGTACACCACGCAGGAAGTTGAGTTTCAGATAGAGAGCTACCTGCGATACCAAGGCGACAAGTTTGCAGAATACTTCGATGCGAACACTTATTTGCTGATCACGCGTGCGCTAGATTATTTTGATCCGGCAAAAACTTTCAGCGGTGATTTGAGCAAAGCGCTTGCTAATGCTAAAGCTAAATTTCTGCTGATCAGCTTCACCACCGACTGGCGTTTTAGCCCCGCACGCAGCCGCGAGCTGGTCAAAGCCTTGCTGGACAACCAACACTCTGTGAGCTACGCCGAGATCGACGCACCGCATGGGCATGATGCATTTTTACTGGATGACGCACGTTACATGCGCGTAGTGCGCTCTTACTTCGGTAGTGTTGAAAATGAAAACGCAAGCATGGTGCATGCAGAGGGAAAAGCAGTATGAGCGAGAAAGCTCTCCATAAAGCGATAGCCCAAATGGTGCCCCACGGCGCACGCGTGCTCGACTTGGGCTGCGGCGATGGCGCGTTGCTGGCGCATCTGCAGGCCACGCGCGCTTGCACGGGCTACGGCGTGGAGATTGACGACAGCAATGTGCACGCCTGCATTGCGCGAGGCGTCAACGTGATACAGCTGAACCTGGACGAAGGTTTGAGCATGTTCAAAGACCAGAGCTTTGACGTAGTGCTGCAAATCGACACGCTGCAACATCTGCGCAATGCCGAGGTGATGCTGCGCGAGACCGCGCGGGTGGGCCAGCAAGGCATCGTGGCCTTCCCTAATTTTGGCCATTGGCCCAATCGGCTGCAAGTGCTGATGGGTCAAATGCCGGTGACCAAAACCCTGCCCTACCAGTGGTACGACACGCCCAACATCCGCGTCGGCACCTTTGCTGATTTTGCCCAGCTGGCCGCTAAAAACCAACTGCAAGTCACCCAGGCGCTGGGCATGCAAGACGAACGTGTGGTGCGCTGGTGGCCCAATGCACGCGCCAGCATGGCGGTGTTTGCTTTTCAGCGTGGTGCGCAGCGCTGAACAGCGCTTGACAATGAAAAATCAGCGGGGTGCAAACACCTGCCTGAAAAAATGCGGTAGTATTGCCCCATCGGGATAGCAGCCTCCCGAATCTCTTGCAGATAGACGGTGTCCCGTCCAAGCGCTGAAACTTCTTACTGGAGCTTTCCATGGACACCGTTATTGTTACGCACGCCACCTCTTCCACTTATCCCGCCGTCTCGCCAGCAGAGCTGGCTACAGTTATTGGCCGCTTTGATGCGCCGCTGATTCTGGATGTGCGGCGAGAAGCCAAATTCACCGAGAGTCCGCGCATCGTCTGCGGCGCGGTGCGTTGCATGCCAGAAGAGGTTGCGGCATTTGCCCGCAGCCACAGCCCACGCCAGGTGGTGGCGTACTGTGTGTACGGGCACAACGTCAGCGAGGACGCGGTGGCGCAGCTGAACCAGGCGGGCTGGACCGCGCGCCTGCTCTCAGGCGGCATTGAAGGGGGCAAAGAAGATGCGGATGCCGATGCCGACACGGCGGCCAACATTGCTGTGTGGCGTGCCCAGGCGTTGCCCACTATCCTCAAGCGTGCCGACTGGGGCGTGACAGGTGAGCAGGCCTCGCGCTGGATCACCCGCGGGCGGCCCAAGATCGACCGCATCGCCTGCCCTTGGTTGATTCGCCGCTTTATTGACCCCCGCGCAGAGTTTTTCTATGTGCCGACCGAGCAGGTGTTTACCGAAGCCAAAAAGCGCAATGCGGTGGCCTACGACATCCCCGGTGCGCCGGTGTCGCATGAGGGTGATTTGTGCAGCTTTGATGCGCTGCTCAAGGGCTTTGATTTGCACAGCCCGGCCCTGGACATTCTGGCGCGCATCGTGCGCGGGGCAGACACCGACCGCTTGGACTTGGCAGCGCAGTCCGCAGGCCTGCTGGCCATCTCCTTGGGCCTGTCGCGCCTGCACGCTACGGACGACCACGCCATGCTGGCTGCCGCGATGCCGATGTACGATGCACTGTACGCTTGGTGCCACGATAAAGCCCACCAACAAGACGAGGCACACAACTGGAAGCCAGCGTGAGCGATGCCGCTGCACCACGGATCACAAAAATGAACAACACAGTCAATACAGCCCCTCAAGCCATAGGCTTCATGCAGGCGCTGAAATTCTGGCTCAAGCTGGGCCTCATCAGCTTCGGCGGCCCCGCCGGGCAAATCGCCATCATGCAGCGCGAACTGGTGGACGAGCGCCGCTGGATCAGCCAGGGGCGCTTTAACCATGCGCTCAACTACTGCATGCTGCTGCCCGGCCCCGAGGCGCAGCAACTGGCCACCTACATCGGCTGGTTGATGCACGGCACGCGCGGCGGCATCGCGGCGGGCGCGTTGTTTGTCTTGCCGTCACTGTTCATCATCATCGCCCTGAGTGCGCTGTACATCGGCTATGGGCAAATACCGTGGGTAGCGGCGCTGTTCTACGGTATCCAGTGCGCGGTGGCAGCGCTGGTGCTGCACGCGCTGTGGCGGGTGGGCAGCAAAACGCTGCAGTATCCGACCAAGTCACCCATTTTGTGGACGGTAGCCGTGCTGAGTTTTATCGCGATTGAGTTTTTCAACATCGGCTTTCCCTGGATCGTCGCGGTGGCGGCTTTGATCGGCTGGTTGGGCTCGCGCTATGCTCCCGCCGAGTTTGCAGGTGGCGGCCACGCCAGTACCGCCAAAGCCAGTGCCCTGCCCGCCATCATTGACGACAACACGCCTACGCCTGCGCATGCCCGCTTCTCAGCACCCCGCCTGTGGGCCGTGTTTGGCATCGGCGCGTTGCTGTGGACGCTGCCCATGCTGGCCTTGGTCAGCAGCTTGGGTTGGCAGCATTCGCTCACGCAAATGGGCTGGTTTTTCAGCAAGGCAGCCATGGTCACTTTTGGGGGTGCCTACGCCGTGCTTCCCTATGTCAACCAAGCTGCGGTGGAGCACTACGGCTGGGTGACCGCCAAGCAAATGATGGACGGCCTGGCGCTAGGCGAAACCACTCCCGGCCCACTGATCATGATCGTCGCCTTCATTGGCTATGTAGGCCAGGCGCAGGAGACTGTGCGCAGCGGCGCAGGGGCCGCGCTGATCGGCCCGGCAGCGGTGATGATGGGCGCTCTGGGTGCCTGCGTGGCCACCTGGTTCACCTTCTTGCCCAGCTTCGTATTTATCCTGGCAGGCGGCCCGATGATTGAAACCACCCATGGCAAGCTGGGCTTTACCGCCCCGCTCAAAGCCATCACCGCCGCTGTGGTGGGCGTGATCGCGGCGTTGGCGGTGTTTTTTATTGCCAACGTGGCGGTGCATGCCAAAGCGGGCGAGTCTCTGTGGTCAATGATTGACTACCCAGCAGTGCTGATCATTACCGCCGCAGCGGTGGCCCTGTTTCGCTTTAAGGCCGGTGTGATCAGTGTGATTGCGGCTTGTGCGTTGGCGGGGCTGGTGGTGCGATGGGTGTTGGTGTGACTTTTGGTAGGGTTGTACTGTGCACAGGGTGAAGCCGTCACGGTACGCACGGTTGGGTGTTTATCAGCCGCCCTCATGCTGGAGTACCAGAAATCGGTCGGCTGACAAACACCCAACCGTGCAGCGACCAAAGTAGCGCGCTGCCCGTAGTTTCCTGTCACACTGCCCGGCGACTACCGGTAGCGCGCGACTATGTGTGCAGGCGATAGAGCATATGCCGAACGACCGATTTCTGGTACTCCAGCATGAGGGCGTTCGGCATATGCTCTATCGCCCAGGAAGCCGCAGACCATGGCAAAAAAACGCACGCGAACCAGCCAACCCAAAGAAGGAAGCAACTTCGGGGAGCAACAGTGCGTCAAACTTGGCACGCCCAATGCTAGTATCAAGGCATGACCTCGCTGGAACTCACGCTCTTGTACCTGCTGGCTGCTGTGCTGGGCGTGGTGGCCTGCCGCACGCTCAAACTGCCGCCCATGCTGGGCTACCTGGCTGTAGGCGTGGTGATTGGCCCCAACGCGCTGGCGCTGGCGCAAAACTCTGCCAGCATCCGCTACCTGGGCGAGTTCGGCGTAGTGTTTTTGATGTTCGTCATCGGGCTCGAATTTAACCTGCCCAAACTGCGCGCCATGCGCAAACACGTGTTCGGTCTGGGCCTGCTGCAAGTGGTGTTGACGGTGCTGATCGCGACGGCAGGCTCGCTGTTTTTGGCCACCTTGGCGCAAAGCTACTGGAAGATGTCATGGCAAACCGCGCTGGCCTTGGGCGGCGCGCTGTCCATGAGCAGCACCGCCATCGTCGTCAAGCTCATGGTCGAGCGCCTGGAGATGGACAGCGAACACGGCAAGCGCGTGATGGGCGTGCTGCTGTTCCAGGATTTGGCGGTGGTGCCGCTGCTCGTGCTCATACCCGCACTCGGATCATCACCAGAAAAATTAGCCACAGCGCTTGGCATTGCCGCACTCAAAGCAACTTTTTTAATCGCGATCTTGCTCACTGGCGGCCAAAAAATCATGCGCTGGTGGCTGACTTTGGTGGCGCGGCGCAAAAGTGACGAGCTGTTTATTTTGAATCTGCTGTTGATAACTTTAGGCTTGGCGTGGTTGACCGAAGAGGCTGGTTTGAGCCTGGCTCTGGGCGCTTTTATCGCGGGCATGTTGATATCAGAGACCGAATACAAGCACCAGGTGGAGACCGATATCCGGCCTTTTCACGATGTACTGCTGGGCCTGTTCTTCATCACTATCGGCATGTTGCTGGACTGGCGCTTGGTGCTAGAGCGCTGGCCCTTGGTGCTGCTTCTCACCGTCATGCCCGTGCTGTTCAAGCTGGTCTTGGTCACCGCGCTGGCCAAGGGCTTGGGCGCTAC
>JANMTF010000272.1:0-4141 GCA_031390175.1 Polaromonas sp. | reverse complement strand
CAACGATGACGCGGTCAAAGTCCACCATCAGCCCAGCGCGGCGCTGGGCGAACAGTTCGCGCAAAGTCTCTTGCATGTCAGTGCGCACAGAACAGCAAATGCAGCCATTGGCCAGCAGGGTGATGTTCTCCGACGACATGGTCACCAGGTCGTGGTCAATACCAATCTCGCCAATCTCGTTGATTACCACGGCTACGCGATTCATATCCTGGTGCTTGACCAGCTTGGAAATGAGCGTGGTTTTGCCGCTGCCCAGGAAGCCTGTGATAAGGGTGACAGGAATTTTTCCTGCCAAGGGGTCGCGCTCGAAGTTCACTTTGTTGGTCCCTGCTTTCTTGGGTGTTTGTGCGCTATAGGGCGAAGTCGGATTTTTTTGAACGCAGAGGGCGCAAAGGTTTCGCAAAGGGCGCAAAAGAAGACAAAGAAAAAAATACAAAAGGAAGAGGCAAGGAGAAAAAGGAGAAAATTGAAGAAAAAATGAAATTTAGTTCAAAACGATGAATTTAAAGTGAATAAAGTTTTGCATTTCTTTTGAATTTCTTTTTGAATTCTTTTTCTGACCCCTTTTGCGTTCTCTGCGAAACCTTTGCGCCCTCTGCGTTCAAAAAATCCGCTTTCACCCTCAGCCCCACACAAATCCACTTACACCGACAGCCAACGTCAAATATTCATTTCCAGAATATACAGCCCACCCGTAAACCGATCCACCGTATACACAATCCTCCGGTCATCCACATACACATCATTCAACTGAATAGCCCCCGCAGGTGACAACTTGGGCGCACCCGGCACGTAGTAGGCAATCTCTTGCACCTGGTAGGGATTCGAGGTGTCATACACCCGCACGCCGGCGTTGAAGAAGGTGCCGATGATGATGGTGTCGGAGCGGAACGAGGTAGGTACGGGCAGGTTCTCATGCAGATTGTGTGCGCCGAAGCGGCCACCGCGTTGGAGGAAGGTTTCCACTGGCGGTGCGGGGAAGGTGCCGATGGGGACGGGGTTGGCTTCATTGCGGGCGTCTACCACCCACACCAGCTTGGGCCAGTCGGCGCCGTTGTCCAGCACGCACTCGTCGCTCACGATCCACAGGCCACGGTTGAACAGGGGCAGCACGGTGTGGGTAAAGCCGTTGAAGGGCGGCGAGTGGTTCCACTTGGATACCACCTTGATGTTGCTCAGGTCGCCAATGTCCAGCACCAGCGCGCCGCCGTCGATGTAGCCCACGTAGGCGCGGTCGGGCCGCTCTGGGAATACATTGGTGTTGTGGGTGCGAAAGCCCATGTCGAATGGGGCGGGCAGGCGCGCGGGCGCGGGCGCTGCGTCGCCCTCGCGTGTGCCGGGGTACCACCAGCGGCCCGCTTCTACGGGCTTGGCGGGGTTGGATACATCCAGAATGCGGTAGAACTGGTCGTCCAGAGGGTTGCGCGGCTGAAAGTCGCTGGCACCGGCTGACATGTGCAGGTATTTGCCGTCGACAAACCACACTGCATGCACCCCGCGAGAGTAGGGGCCAGAGCAGTCGAAATGCGAAATGAGTTTGGGGCTCTCTGGCGTGCTGATGTCAAACAAATCTACGCCTGCGGGTTTGAGGCCCACGGTCTGCGTCTGATATGCCACGGCCATGGTGTTGCCCACCACATCCAGCGAGTTGGAACGCACCTTGGCGTGGGGCAGCTCGGTTTGCACAATCAGTTTCGGATTTGTCGGATCGGTAACGTCTACGCCGGAAAAATTCTTCGGTGCGCCCTCGTGGGCCAGCCACAAAATGCGCCGCCCGTCCGCAGTTTGCTGCATGGCCATGCCTTCGCCCAAGCCGCCAAAGCCGCCCAGCTCGTGGTGGGCCAGCAGCTTCATATTGTGGGACAGGGTTTGTTCTGATCGCGCTGCGGGACTGGGAGCGTTAAGTGTGGAGGGCATAGGGGTTTACCGTAACTGTTATTTATCAATTGATAATATAAACTAATCTTGCTTGCCCTGTTATTCGTATTGTCCCCGTTGGTTACCCACCTCACCCAAGGAGCTTTTTATGAAACATGTTTTTTCACGCCGTTTAACTGTAGGCAAGCTTTTGTTAGCTGGTCTGTGCCTCAGCTCATTTGCCGCCATGGCGCAGAGCTTTCCCAACAAACCCGTGCGCCTGGTGGTGACCTATCCGCCCGGTGGCAGTTCTGACTTGATGGCCCGCATCATGGGGCAAAAACTCAGCGTTCTCTGGGGCCAACCGGTGGTGATCGAGAGCAAGCCCGGTGCGGCAGGCTCGATTGGCATGGAGTTCACGGCCCGCCAGCCCGCAGACGGCTACACCTTTGTGGTTGGGAACCTCGGCCCCGCTGCGGTCAACCCGTTGATCAGCAAAGTGCCTTACAGCATGGAGAAAGACTTTATTCCCGTGTCGCTCACAGCGACCGGCCCCAATATTTTGGTGGTACCCGCCAGCTCGCCGTATAAAACTTTGGCCGAGCTGCTGGCTGCTGCACGCGAGAAGCCGGGCACCATTAACTTTGGCACCAGCGGCCCCGGCAGCATGGCGCACCTGGGTGGTGAGATGATCATGCGTCAGGCCAAGGTCAACATGATTGGCGTACCCTACAAAGGTGGCGGCTTGGCGGTAAATGATTTGCTGGCCGGCCATTTGCACATGATGGTGTCCGACGCGCTGCCTGTGTCGCAGCACATCAAGGCGGGCAAGCTGCGCCCCTTGGCTATCACCAGTGCCAAGCGCTCACCCATGTCGCCCGATATCCCCACCTTTGCCGAGGCGGGCCTCAGTGGCCTGGTGGCCGAGAACTGGTGGGGTGTGTTTTTGCCCGCAGGTACACCCAAGGCCGCCGTGGATGCCTACCAGGCTGCGCTGGTCAAAATCATGGCTGACCCGGATTTGAAAGAGCGTTTTGCCGGGCTGGGCGTAGAGGCACACGCCAGCACGCAAGACGAGTTCAAGGCCTTCCTGGCCGCAGAGAGTTCCAAATACGCCAAGCTGGTGGCCGACAACAATATCAAAGGCGAATAAGCGTGCGTGAAGCAGGCCTGCTCAGTGGGCGCGTGCCCTTTAGCGCCATCGTAGACCGCCCCCCTCTCCAGATGCCCGATGGCGGGCGCATGCTGGTGTGGGTCATCGTCAACGTAGAGCACTGGAGCATGGAGCGCGCCATGCCGCGCACTGTGCTCAGCCCGCCCATGGGCCAACCCTTGCAACCTGACTTGCCCAACTGGGCGTGGCACGAATACGGTATGCGTGTGGGTTTTTGGCGGCTGCATGATGCGCTTAAAAATCTAGGCATCATCCCCACGCTGGCCATCAACGGCAGCGTATGTACCACCTACCCGCGCGTGGCGCAGGCCGCGCTGGATTTGAACTGGGAGTTCATGGGCCACGGTTATGTGCAAGGCCCCATGCATGCGCTGGCGAACCAGCGCGAAGCTATTTTTGAAACCGTCAACGCCATCAAGAAATTTACCGGCAAAGCCCCCATCGGCTGGGAAAGCCCGGGCCTCACCGAGACCAATGAGACCATCGACCTGCTGGCCGAGGCAGGCATTGAATACGTCGCCGACTGGGTGTTTGACGACCAGCCCGTATGGATACCCGCCGCACCGCGCCCGGTGCTGTCGGTGCCCTACAGTGTCGAGCTCAACGACATCCCCATGGTGCTCTTGCAAAGCCACAGTGGAGCCGAGATGTACGAGCGCGGCGTGGCGCAGATCGACCGCTTATGGCAAGAGAGTGCCACCATCCCGCGCGTGATGGCCATCAGCGTGCACCCGTACATCACGGGCGCGCCGCACCGTATCGCCATGTTTGAGAAGCTGCTGGCGTACGTACAATCCAAGCAAGGTGTGGTCATTCGCACCGGCGCGCAGATTAACGATTGGTACCGCTCGCAGGTGCCAGCACCGGCACCTTCCAAGTGAGCACACCAAATCTATCTCAAACTCCAGCGGGCAGGGCGCTTGCTAAAAACGCTACCAAGGTGGCTTCTCAAGTTGCCAGTGCGGTAGCGGATAAGCCGACAGGCAACGCAGTGGCCAAAACGGCGAGTAAAGCAAGTTCTAAAGCCAAAGCCGCTCCCAAAACCCGGCTGTCGCCTGCCGAGCGCGAGCAGCACATCATCCAGGGTGCGATTGCCTACTTTTCCGAGGT
>JANMTF010000182.1:0-18295 GCA_031390175.1 Polaromonas sp. | reverse complement strand
ATGCAAAGCCGCTGTAAGCCCGTTTGGCGCAGACAAATACCCTGAATTTAAAACTTGGTGTGACGATTATTTTTACCTCAAACACAGAAGCGAGCCGCGCGGTATTGGGGGCATATTTTTCGATGACTTTACCGAGGGCGGCTTTGACAACGGCTTGGCATTGATCAGTGCCGTTGGCGATGCATTTTTAGACGCGTATTTGCCCATAATGAGCATGCGCAGCGAGATGCCCTACAGCCAACAGCAACGTGATTTTCAGCTCTACCGCCGTGGGCGCTATGTGGAGTTCAATCTGGTGTGGGACAGGGGCACGCATTTTGGCTTGCAGTCGGGCGGCAGGGTGGAGTCAATTTTGATGAGCATGCCGCCGCTGGTGAGCTGGGCCTATAACCGCACCAGTCGCGCGGGTTCGCCCGAAGACGATTTGTACAAGAAATTTTTGGTGCGAAAGGACTGGATTTGAGTGCCCAGCGTTTCAGACTAGGGGTGTACGGCGGCGCGTTTGACCCGCCCCACATCGCGCACCATGCCCTGGCGCAAGCGGCCATCAATCAACTTCAGCTTGACCAACTGCGGGTTTTTCCAACTGGACAAGCGTGGCATAAAGCACGTCAGCCCAGCGCCGCGCAGCACCGCTTGGCCATGGCCCAACTGGCTTTTGCTGATTTGGCCAAAGTGCAGGTAGATGCACGCGAAACGCGGCGTCCGGGGGCCACTTACACCATTGATACATTGAATCAGTTGCAGGCCGAAAACCCAGGCGCCGAGCTGTTTTTACTGATGGGGTCAGACCAGTTTCAAGCCTTTAGCAGTTGGCACCGGTGGCAGGATATAGCGAAAATAGCTACTATTTGTATAGCTGCTCGCGCAATATCTGCAGGCGCGCAAACCCCAAATAGTATGCAAAATACAGCCCAAACAGCGTGTAAAATACAGGGTATTGATATGCCAGCCATGGACATCAGCGCCACACAGCTGCGTGAGCGCGTACGCCAGGGGTTGAGCGTTGACCATCTAGTCAACACCGACGTTGCGCGTTATATTGCGCTACATCACCTGTTTTCCACCTGAATTTAACCACCACCGCAGTCCACCTATGCAAGATACCGCCGCCAAAAAAGACACCGCCAAACTCCAACGCGCCATCATCGATGGCCTGGAAGATGTGAAGGGCCAAGACATTGTGGTGTTTGACACCGAGCACTTGTCCTCCCTGTTTGAGCGCGTCATCATCGCCAGCGGTACCTCGAACCGGCAAACCAAGGGCTTGGCCTCCAGCGTGCGCGATGCCGTGCGTGATGCAGGTTTTGCCAAGCCGCGTATCGAGGGCGAAGAAAACGGCGAGTGGATCATTGTCGACTGCCTGCAGTGCGTGGTGCACATCATGCAGCCCGCTATCCGCACCTACTACCATCTGGAAGAAATTTGGGGCGACAAACCGGTGCGCCTCAAGCTGGGCGCGGCCAAGCCTGCACAGGCCACGCCTGCCCCGGTTGCCGCGCCGGCTAAAAATACTGCTGCCAAAAAAGTAGCGGCCAAAAAATCAGCGCCCGCTAAAAAGGCTAAAAAGCCTGAGCGCCCGATTGCAGGCCCACGTCCCGAGGCCCTGCCACTCACCCCTGCCAAAAAAGCGGCCATGAAAAAAGCCCCAGCGGCAAAAGTGCCCTTCAACGCCGCAGCACCAGCCAAAGCTCCCGCCAAAAAAGTGGGCGCTGCCAAGCTACCCATGACGGTAGTGGGCAAGGTGCCAGCCAAGAAAGCTTCTGCTAAAACCAGCGCTAAACCAGCCCCTGCCAAACGCCCCCGTGCATGAAGCTGGTGATCGTCGCAGTCGGTCAACGTGTGCCCGACTGGGCGCAAACCGCTTGGGACGACTACGCTAAACGCTTTCCCCCAGAGCTCAAAGTAGAGCTCAAAGCGGTGAAAACCGAGCCGCGCGGCTCTAAAACTCTAGACACCTTGCTGGCCGCTGAGTGTGAACGCATCGAGGCCGCTTTGCCCAAGAACGCGCGCATCGTTGCATTAGACGAACGCGGCACTACCTTGACAACCAAAGCACTGGCCCAGCGCCTGACTGACTGGCAATTGGGTGGGGACGATGTCGCTATGATCATTGGCGGGCCTGATGGCCTGCAACCGGCTTTTAGGCAAGCTGCGCATGAACGCATTCGTTTGTCTGATTTGACCCTTCCGCATGCCATGGCCCGTGTGCTGTTGATCGAGCAGTTATACCGGGCTTGGTCGGTCAATGCCGGGCACCCGTACCATCGAGAGTAAACACCAAAATTATGCGCATGGAAGCTGTGCGCCGCAAGCTGCGCACTCCCACCCATTCAACGCCTCCTGCTCAATCGTACTATGGCCAATTTCATCTACCTAGCCTCCCAAAGCCCACGCCGCGCCCAACTGCTGGAGCAACTGGGCGTGCGTTTTGAGCTGCTGCTGCCAGACGCCAGTGAAGATGCAGAGAGCTTGGAAGTTGCTCTGCAAAACGAAGCTCCCGCAGCCTATGTGGCCAGGGTAACGGCCCTCAAGCTGGACGCTGCGATTGCCCGCATGCGCAGGCGCGGCCTGCCCTTAGCGCCTGTGCTGTGCTCTGACACCACTGTGGCTCTGGGTCGCACCATCTACGGCAAACCTGAGCATCCAGCAGACGCCGCGCGCATGCTGCGTGAGCTGTCTGGCAAAACGCACCGAGTGCTTACTGCAGTTGCCGTGCAAAAAGGTAAAACCAGAGCGCAAGCCGTGTCAGTATCGCAAGTGCGCTTTGCAGCCATGACTGCGGCCCAAATCCGCAACTACGTGGCCACGGGCGAGCCCATGGGCAAGGCCGGTGCCTACGCGGTGCAGGGCAGGGCGGCGGCGCATATAGAGCATATCAGCGGCAGCTACAGCGGCATTATGGGTCTGCCCATGTTTGAAACCGCGCAAATGCTGCGTACACTTGGGCTGAAGACGACCTGAAAAACCTGACCCAAAGCCCACCTATGCAACAAGACATCTTGATTAACTGGAGCCCGCAGGAAACCCGCGTGGCTGTGGTGGAAAACAGTGCAGTGCAAGAACTGCATACCGAACGCACCTTGGAGCGCGGCTTGGTAGGCAATGTGTACCTGGGCAAGGTAGCGCGGGTGCTGCCCGGCATGCAGTCAGCGTTTATTGACATTGGTCTGGAGCGTGCTGCGTTTTTGCATGTGGCGGATTTGATGACGGCGTTTACCCACAACGGTGGTTCTCGGGGATCGGACAGCGATGCTGGCAAACCCGCTGCACCTGCTGTGCCGATAGAGAAACAGGTCTTTGAAGGCCAGTCCCTGATGGTGCAGGTGATCAAAGATCCTATCGGTAGCAAAGGGGCCCGGCTGTCCACCCAAATCAGCATCGCGGGTCGTCAACTGGTGTTTTTACCGCAAGACGACCATATCGGTGTGTCACAAAAAATCCCGGTTGCCCAACGCGATGCCCTGCGCGCTAGGGTGCAACTGCTGGCTGGGGATGGTGGCGGCGGTTTTATCTTGCGCACCAATGCTGAAGAGGCCAGCGATACCGAGTTGGGCGACGATATTGCCTATTTGCGCAAAGCCTGGACGCGCATCAAAGAGGGCTCCGTCAAACTCCCTGCCAAGTCGGTGCTGCATACCGACTTGAATTTGCTGCAACGGGTGCTGCGCGACATGGTGAGTGACGAGACACAAAGCATCCGCATCGACTCTCGCGAGCAGTTTGATTTATTGGCCGCTTTTGCCCGCGATTACATGCCCGCCGCCGCAGAAAAGCTGCAGCATTACAAGGGCGAGCGGCCCATATTTGACCTTTACAGTGTTGACGAGGAAATTGCCAAGGCGCTAGGCCGCAGGGTAGAGCTCAAGTCGGGCGGCTACCTCATCATCGACCAAACCGAAGCACTCACGACCGTAGACGTGAATACCGGCGGCTTTGTGGGCGCTCGCAACTTTGACGACACGATTTTTAAAACCAATCTGGAGGCCGCATTGACCATTGCCCGCCAGTTGCGGCTGCGCAACTTGGGCGGCATCATCATCGTCGACTTTATCGACATGACCCGCGAAGACCACCGCAGCCAGGTGCTGGCCGAGTTTCGCAAACAGCTGCAACGCGACCGTGTGAAAACCATGGCAGGCGATTTTTCGCAGCTTGGTTTGGTAGAGATGACGCGTAAACGCACCCGTGAGTCTTTAGCGCATTTGCTGTGCGAGCCCTGCGCGGTCTGCGCTGGCAAAGGCAGTGTCAAAACACCACGCAGTGTGGCCTATGACATCTTGCGCGAGATTTTGCGTGAGGCGCGCCAGTTCAACCCCAAAGAGTTCCGCGTAGTGGCCGCGCCGCAGGTGATTGAGCTATTTCTGGATGAAGAAAGCCAGCACCTGGCCGGTTTGTCGGACTTTATCGGCAAGCCCATCTCCTTGCAGGCCGAGGGCGGGGTAAGCCAAGAGCAGTACGATATTGTGCTGATGTGAGTGGTGCAATGGCAGTCGCGCATATTCCCATACTGATGTACCACCAGATAGACGAGCGCCCGGCGCGTGGTGTGCCAATGCGCGGCTTGGTGGTGTCACCGCAGGCGTTTGCGCGGCAGATGCGCTTGTTGGTTGCCTTGGGCTATCAAGGTCTGAGCATGACGGCTTTGATGCCGTATTTGAGCGGCGACAAGCAGGGTAAGGTCTGCGGCATCACGTTTGACGATGGCTATTTGAACAACCTGGAGCACGCCATGCCGGTGCTGCAGCGTTATGGCTTCTCCTCTACATGCTATGTTGTCAGCGGTCAACTAGGTGGCTCTAATGTGTGGGATCACAGCAAGGGAATAGTGCCTAAGCCTCTCATGCAGGCCCACCATCTGCGTACGTGGGTTGAGGGCGGGCAAGAGGTGGGCGCGCATACGCGCAGCCATGCAGACCTTACCCAGTTGAATGCGGTGCAAGCACTGGATGAAATACAAGGCTGCAAAACTGACTTGGAAACCGCCATCGGCGCGGTGGTGAGCCAGTTTTGTTACCCTTATGGTTTCCACAATGCAGCCGTGGTATCGCAGGTGCGCCAAGCGGGTTATGCCGCAGCCACCACCACGGCGCGCGCGCGCGCTACCACGCAAAGCTCCGCTTGGGAGCTGCCCCGCGTGCCCGTGATGGGTTCAGTATGGCTGCCACAGTTTTGGCGCAAAGTCGCTACGGCTTACGAGGACCAGCGCCGTGGGCAGTGAGGCGCTACCTGATCAGCCTGATCGTCGGTTGAAGGTGGCGGTACTGAATCGGATTTTCTCAAGCGCTGGGGGTGGTGCAGAGCGCTACTCTACCGCTTTGGTGGAGCAATTGACGGCCAAGCATGAGATGCATGTGTTCGCCCAGGAGATTAACCACGCATGGCCAGGCGTGACTTACCATTCGATCAGTTGCTGGTTTAAAAAACCGCGCTGGCTCAATCAACTTTGGTATGCCTATGCCACTTGGCGCGTGACGCGGCAGGGTTTTGATATTGTCCACTCGCATGAAAATGTGTGGCACGGGCAGGTGCAAACCATTCACGTCAAAACTGTGAAGCGCAGTTTGTTCGAGGGGCGAGAAGGTTGGAGGCGTGGACTGCGCTGGCTCAAAATTGCGCTCAGCCCCAGGCTCATCACCTACCTAGCGCTGGAGCGGGTACGCATGTCGCCTCGCCCAGGAGTTGCCATCGTGGCTGTGTCTCAAGCGTTGCGGGATGAGCTAGCCGCCCAGTATCCCCAAGCACAAACCCATCTGAGCACGATAACGCCGGGAGTGGCTTTGCCTGCACATGCGATGGATCGGGAGCACGCCCGCCAGCTCCTAGGCCTACCCACCGAGAGGCAGTATGTACTTTTTGTCGCCAATGATTACGCGCGCAAAGGCTTATCGACTTTGCTAGAGGCTCTGCAGGGTATGGATGGTGTGCATCTGCTGGTAGTGGGACATCCTGGCCAGATAGTGCGCTACCAAACTGTCGCGCACACATTGGGGGTGCAAGAACGGGTGCATTTTCTGGGCTCTTTGCAGGAGATGGGCCCTGCATACTATGCCGCCAATGTGTTGGCGCATCCTACGTTGGAAGACAGCTTTGCCATGGTAGTGCTAGAGGCGATGGCGCACGGCTTACCCGTGGTCGTAAGCAGTGGGGCTTACTGCGGGATATCGTCGTTGCTAACCCATAATGCCGATGCGCTGATCTTGGAGCATCCACAAGATGCCAATGCGCTGCAGCAAGCTTTGTCGCGGGTATTGGGCGACACAACACTGGCCCACACTTTGCGCCAGGCAGGCGAGACATTTGCCTATCAGCATTCTTGGCCGCACGCGGCGCAAGCTTACGAGCGCATCTATATGCAACTCGGCCGCCCTTAATGTCAGGCCACCAGCTTGAAGTGTTTTTTGCTGAAATCCAAACCGGTTAAGCCTTCTACCTTTTTGGACAAGCGGTATTTTTTCTCTTTAGGTGTGAGCTTGTAATCAGGGTTGAACTCCAAGCTGGTTTCTGCCTCGTGGGCAATCCAGTGCGCCATCACAGCGGGGTGTGTGTGTTCAAACTTCTTTACTGCCTGCGGATCAAAATTCGCATAGCTGATCTGCATGGGCGTAGAGCCCTTCCAGTACTTGGCTACTTGGTCCAGCTTGGCCTGCATTTGCTCTTGCTTGCGCACCCAGCCGTAGTGAAAAATGCGTGCATTGGCCAGTGCGCAGTGCGCAAAACGCGGGCGTTTATGTTGGTGCATCACCAGCCAGTACTGGCCATCGGGCGCGTAGGAGCGAATGGTGTTGCGAATCAACCGGCATTCACGGCGGTACCAGCCGGGGCTGATGGACACGTAGTCAGGCGTGCCATAAAAGTGTACGTAGTCAAACACCAATGCTTCGACAGCGGGGTTGGCATGGTGGTGGTTGACCGAGGCACGAATTTTAGGCAAATCTTCTTCGTGCACGATCTCATCACCCTCCAGGTAAAAAGCCCAGTCACCCGTGCAGGCGTACTGCGCGATCATTTTTTGCTGCGCATACACAAAGCCGCGATCACCCATACGGTCATTCCATACAGTGTCGATGATTTTGATTTTGGGATCGCCAATCGCCACGATGCGCTCGCGCGTGTCGTCTTCACTGGCGCCCACGGCAATCACAAATTCATCCACTAAGGGCAGTAGCGAGCGAATAGACTCCACGAAGGGAAAACCCAATGAACTTCCATTGCGGATGAAGGTAAAGCCGCTGATCGAGGCTTGACGTGTCGTGGCGTGTGGTTGAGGTGTCATATGTCGGATAGCTCTGGTGTGATGGCATCTGCCTGCGAGCCCATGCGGTAGAGCTTGGCATAAGTACCTTGCTGTGCAATTAACTGTGCGTGTGTCCCAGTTTCCAAAATAGCGCCGTGGCCCATCACCACAATACGGTCTGCATGCTCGATAGTGGAAAATCTGTGCGCAATAATGATGGTGGTGCGCCCTGTAGCCAGTCGCTGCATGGCCGACTTAACGGCCTGCTCGGACTCTGTGTCCAGCGCCGAGGTGGCTTCATCTAGCACTAAGATAGGCGCGTTTTTGTAGATGGCTCGGGCAATGGCCAGGCGTTGGCGCTGGCCACCGGACAGTTGGCTGGCGTTGTGTCCCACCACCGATGCAATACCCAAGGGAAGGGCCGCTACATAGTCTGCCAAGTTGGCTGTGGCCAGTGCGGCGTGGATTCGCTCAGCGTCTTGCACCTGGCCCAGCGCCACGTTAGCCGCCACCGTGTCGTTCAGCATGATCACATCTTGGCTGACGAAGGCCAGTTGCTGGCGCAACACATCCAGATCCCATTGGCGGATGTCGGTGCCGTCCAGGCTGATCTGGCCTTGGGTAGTGTCGACAAAGCGGGCCAACAAATTGACCAAAGTGGTTTTACCAGAACCCGAGCTGCCTACCAGCGCTACGGTCTCGCCGGGTGCGATGTGCAGGCTGAGCGCTTTGAGCGCATCGGTCTCGCTGTGGGTATAGCGAACCTGCACATTCTCAAACTTGATGTCGCCTTTGGATGGCAGCACCTGCGGTACAAAGCCGCCGCCTTGCTCTGTGCGGGTGTGCTCCATCAAGTCCAAGCCGCGTTCGATGGCTGCCAGCCCCCGCGTGATCGGGCCTGCGACCTCGGACAAGTGTTTTATCGGTGCAATCAGCATCAACATGGCCGTGGTGAACGCTACAAAACCACCTACCGTGGTGCCACTGCTGGAGCTTTGCCACAGGGCTACACAAATCACGCCCGACAAGGCAATGGCGGCGAGCATTTGCGTCAGTGGCGTCATGGCCGAATTGGCAATGGTGGATTTCATCGCCAGGCTGCGCAAGCGTTGGTTAAGAGTGTCAAATCGCTGTGCCTGCGATGCTTGCGCATGGTGCAGCCGCACGGTGCGGTAAGCCAGCACATTTTCTTCCACCACATAAGCCAGCTCATCCGTGGCGGCCTGGCTGGCTTTGGTAATACGGTGCAGACGCCGGGACAACAGCTTCATCACCAAAGCTACGGCTGGAAATACGGCCAAGACTATGATGGTGAGCTTCCAGTTCAAGTACAGCAAGTAACCCATCAAGGCCATCAAGGTGAGGGAGTCTTTGAGCAGCGAGAGCAGTGCGTTGACCAGCAAGGTGGCACCAATTTGAACTTCATAGACAACGGTGTTCACCAAGGCGCTGGCCGTGGTGCCTGCAAAAAGAGACGGGTGAGCGGTTTGCAAAATCTCAAAAAGTTGTTTGCGCAGGGACAGCATGGTGCGGTTGCTCATGGCTGCGAGCGAGTATTGGGCGCAAAACCCGGCGATGCCGCGAATCGCGAACAGGCCTAGCAGTGCTACTGGTACTGTCCAGAGTGCCAATTTGCCAGCTTGAAAACCGCGGTCTAACAAGGGTTGCATCAAAGCTGGAATCAATGGCTCGGTCAAAGCCGCTGTGATGACTGCGACGGACATGACCAAAAAGTACAAACCATTACCGCCGCAATAAGGCACAAGCCTCTTGAGTCTTGAGCCCAAAGTCACCGGCTCAATGGGTAAACGCTCGCTCACGTCTGAGGTACCGTTGATGGCGAATGCCTGCCCAGCACTAGCATCACCGCCAAAAGTGCACAAAAATAGTCACCAACCAGGCCATCATACAGTGCAGAATTGAACGCGCAGGCCACTATAAATACAACCAAAAGTGAGACGGTGGCACGCATCACCGGTGGGGTAAATTTTCGACTTGTCCACCAAAAACTACCCAGCCAAGTTATCAGAAGAAGCGTGCCCATTGCACCCAACTGAACTCCTACAAAAAGGTACTCTTGATGTGGATTGCGGACATTAGCTGTTTTCTGGGTGGGAGCGTTCGCCTCTAAGCGCCAATATTGCTGCTGCCAAGCACCGACACCGTGGCCCAAAATAGGTTTTTCTGTCATGGCCACTATTGATTTTTTCCAGAAATTCAATCGTTCACTAGAGGATGTATCCTTATACGCACCGACCTGAGATTGGTAGTCTTTGACCTCGGAGAAAACTGCCATGTAGCGTTGGTTGAATGCGTTTGAAAGAAGCATAGCCAAACTAAATACCACGACCGGAGCTAGTACGGCTAGCGGCCGAAATTTGCGCGGCATCGCCCACCAAATGGTCACTGCGATGGCCGCTATCAAGCATACCTGCCCGGAGCGACCTGGTAGAACAAACAGTAAATTCAGGACGGCTAATGCCGCCATGGCGATGGCGAGCTTGGAACCGTAGCGAGTGGGAAAACTAACGCGTAGATGCCAAGCAAGAGCAGCAAAGCCAGCCGTAAGGATGGCCTGATCCAAGTAACTCGAGTACACCACCGCAGGGTTGTTGCGTCCGGCGGGTACCCAGGGCAAGCTTAACCCGGCAAACAATAGCCAAGAACTGAGTAGCACAAAGCTCTGGGTGACAAAATAAATCTGAAGAGCGGTAATGGCTTGCGCGCGGTGTCGCAACAACAAAACAATGGCCGGTATGAGAAGCAATTTGCCATACTTGGTGAGCACGCTTAGAGCTTCAGGGATGGGAACTGTGGTGTACGTCAAACTAAGCGCCAGCGCGCCCAGCATGCACAAGGCCAGCACGGCAGGCGCGGTGCGCAGCTCTACCAGTTGACGGCCTTTGATCAGTGCGATGATGAGCACGGCCAAAGCGGTCAGCATGGTCAGTAGTTTGAAAACACCAATCCCGGCAATAGACAGGGGCAAAAAAGCACACAAGCCGTAAACGGGCCACGCAAGCAGATTGCGATGTCTCAAAGATTCAAAATTCATTGGTTGGTGTCAAGCTAATAAGTTGGATTATCCATGACGCGCGGCCTGTCTCCAAAGCCGCCCATCTTTGCGTGCAGACAGCTTTAGGCGTGTCAAAAAATTTCTGCCGTCTTCATTGTCTTTAACGAAATGCTTTAATTGGCAACCCTGTGCGCAGTATGATTTGGATTTGTGAGATCATTGTTGGTGAGTCTCCTAGCCCCAGCAATACCCCCAGTCCCACAACGTCGCGTTCTACATAGTTCATCGGATGAACAGGGTTGTGCGGATTGACCGCTTATTTTGGTGCCGACGGTACACGTAGGCCACGGAGATACTAACGCAGTTGGCGCATCGCCTTGGCGACCGCCACTGAGCATCTTTTCTCGGTAATTTTTCCGACCAACGCAGGCGTCTTGATGTCGCAGGCGTAGCCTTCGATAACCATTTGCGTGGGACAGTATATCTACGGTTGATTTACCATCTGCTACAAACTCCAAACTGCAAGTTAGTCCGCTGGTGCTATGACGCAGTTTTCACTGTAATCAAGGTCGCTCAACTGAGTAAATGGGTACTCGTGAGACACTTCTGAGCATCGCAAACCGGTGATTCGATAAGCAAAATGATAGTTAGTGCCATCAGAGAGATGTATTGAGCAGGTTAAGGTCGGTGTCGTGGTCATTTTTCGTATGTGCATCTTCTCCGCATCACTGATATGACAATCTTTTTTTGAATCGACATACAGGCGCTTTACTAGCGGGCCGTGCAGCCACAGGGGTTCTCGCCTATTTTCCCTCGGGGCCATCTATGGGCTTACTAGCCAAAAAAAGGCGAAGGTATTTATAGTATGTGGTCTGCCCGTTGAAAATTGCGAGAATCAAACCCATCTTGCCATCCAGAAAACCCCTTCGCAGTACGTAAGTACGAAAAAACGCCCACAAGCCTTTGCCAATGGCTTTGAATAAACCAGATGTCTGCCCCTGCCTGCCCGCATCCAGGGCAGCACCTTTGGAGTAGCGGCTGAGTTTTTCCAGCACATCGTCCAGGGTTCGATAGCTGTAGTGCACGATAGGATTTTTTAGATCATCCGCACGCCCGTTGACGGTCATGTGCGCATGCAAAAAGTGGTCAGTAAAGCCGGCCTTGTCGCGTTTAACCAAACGCAAGGTGTAGTCGGGTGTCCAGCCTCCCGCTTTCATAAAATGCCCGCAAAAGCTAGATTTGCGTGGCAAACGGTATCCATCTGCTGTTGCATTCCCGATCACATTGAGGATTTCATCTTTCAGTGCTGTCGTAATGCGTTCGTCGGCATCCAACGATAAAACCCAGTCACACTTGGCCAAACGAATGCCGCGCAATTGTTGCGGCCCGTAACCAGGCCAGTCTGTATGATGCACTGTGGCGCCCAGTTTGTGGGCAATGTTGAAGGTCGTGTCGCTGCTGCCTGAATCCAGAACCAGGATTTCCTTAGCAAAGTGGACTGAGGCAATGCAATCGGCAATGTTACCGGCCTCGTTTTTTGCCGCGATAATGACAGAAATGGTAGCTTTATCCATATCGAGATTTTGCATGAATACAGACAGCGTTTTACCTGCCGCCAAAAATAGTACGCCATTTTTCCAGGCGCGAAAGTCGTGGACAGCATTTTGCACATGGCTGATCGCCGCTGTGTTTTTATGCATTGCGCACCAGGCGCAGGCGCAGTTTCGCGTAGAAATATCAGGGGTAGGTATCACCCAGCTGCCCATAGCCATTGCCCCATTCAAGGGCGAAGACACCTCGCCGCAAAAGATCGCCAGCATTGTCATGGCCGACTTGCTGCGCAGCGGACTGTTCAAGCAGATAGATGCTACCGGTAGTGTGCTGGACGAAGTTGCCCGCCCCGATATGAGCCCATGGAAGCAAAAGGGCGCTGACCATTTGGTGGTGGGGAGTATCACCAAGCTGGCTGATGGACGTTTTGACGTGCGTTTTCGCTTGTGGGACGCGGTGCGCGGACAAGATTTAGGGTCGCAAAGTCAAGCCGTGGTAACGGGTGATCTGCGCTTTGCAGCGCACCGTATCGCAGACTTCATTTACGAAAAACTCACTGGCGAAAAAGGTGTTTTCTCGACCCGTATCAGCTATGTGACCAAGGCTGGCACACGCTACACGCTGTGGGTGGCCGATGCAGACGGCGAGGGTGCGCAAATTGCCTTGCCCAGCCCAGAGCCCATCATCTCGCCATCTTGGTCGCCTGCGGGGTCACAGCTGGCCTATGTGTCGTTTGAATTGCGCAAACCTGTCGTCTATGTTCAGGACGTTGCGACCGGGCGCAAACGCATTTTGGCCAACTTCAAGGGGTCTAACAGCGCCCCTGCCTGGTCGGTAGACGGTAGAACCCTGGCCGTTACCCTTAGCCGTGACGGCGCCTCCCAAATTTATGGGATGGACAGCGCGGGGGGAGAACCGCGAAAATTGAGCCAATCCAACAGCATCGATACTGAACCTGTGTTTTCTAGCGACGGCAAGTTTATTTATTTTGTGAGCGACCGTGGCGGTTCACCGCAGATTTATCGCATGCCTGTGGGCGGTGAGGGAGCCGCTCGGGCTGAGCGCGTGAGCTTCACGGGCAGTTACAACATATCGCCCGCTCTCAGCCCCGATGGACGAAGCTTGGCTTACGTCTCCCGGGTGGGCGGTGCGTTCAAGCTGCATGTGATGGAGCTGGGCGGCGGCTCTGCGGTGGCGATCACAGATTCCACCGCAGATGAGCGGCCCAGTTTTGCACCGAACAGCAAATTGATCATGTACGCCACCCGTCAGGGTGGGCGAGAGGCCTTGATGACCACCACGTTAGACGGCAAAATTAAGGCCCGTCTCGGTGCTCAAAGCGGTGACATTCGTGAGCCCCATTGGGGGCCATTTCAGAAGTAGTAAATTATTTTGTATTTTTTCAACAGGAGGTGCGATATGGCACATATGAATTTTGGACAAGTATGGTATGGCAATATCAAGCGAGCAGCTATGGTTTTAGTAGCTTCCTGCGCAGTATCATTCATGGCTGCGTGTAGCTCGGGCATCAAGCTCAACGATGTTGCTGTGGAGGACAAAAAGGGTACCGCGGTGGGCGCAGTCAAACCGGTTGTGCCACCGGTAGCGCCATCGCTAGCGGCATCTTCAGGCGTAGCAGGCGGTAGCCTGACAGGTGAGCGCGCCGTACAGCCTGGCACAATTGACAGCAACCAAGCCAGCGGTGCAGGCCCGGCCAATGCCACCAAGATCATTTATTTTGACTACGACAGCTACACTATCAAAGCAGAGTTCCAGGCAGCGCTGGACGCGCACGCACGGTACTTGAACACCAATAAAGCCCGTAAACTGGCCATCGAAGGCCATACCGACGAGCGCGGTGGCAGGGAGTACAACCTGGCACTGGGCCAAAAGCGCTCCGAGGCGGTGCGCCGTGCGCTCGCGCTGCTGGGCGTAACGGATGGGCAAATTGAAGCAGTGAGCTTTGGCAAGGAAAAACCTGCGGCGCAAGGTGCCGATGAATCGAGCTGGGCGCTGAACCGCCGCGCCGAGATCAATTACCGCTGACCCAAATCACGGATAATTGCGTCACGGTTTCACAACGGTCTTCATTTTTTTTGAAACAAAATATGCTATCTTTCTGGAAGCTGCTCCCACGATTGTTTATTGGCTTGACAGCCATTTTCATTACTTTTTCCAGCCAAGCGGGGCTGTTTGATGATGAAGAGGCACGCAAAGCCATCCTGGAGCTTCGCCAGCGCGTAGATGCCAACAAGCAAGCCGCCGAGGCCGCCGCACAACGCACCGACAGTGCGGCGCTCAAGCAAACTGACGAAATCAACGCGCTCAAAGAAGCCAACGCTAACCTGCGGCGCAGCTTGCTTGACCTGCAAAACCAGATTGAGATGCAGCGCGCAGAGCAAGCCAAAATGCGCGGCCAGGACGAGCAATTGGCCAAAGACTTGGCCGAGGTGCAGCGCCGCCAAAAAGACATAGTCCAAGGCGTAGAAGACCGCATGCGCAAGTTTGAGCCCTCCAAGGTGAGCGTGGATGGCCGAGAATTTACCGCTGACCCGGCAGAAAAACGCGACTACGACGCGGCTTTTGCCATCTTTCGCAAGCCCGATTTTCCTGCGGCTCAAAATGCCCTGACTGAATTTGTGCGCCGCTACCCGCAAAGTGGCTACAACCCTTCAGCCTTGTTTTGGTTGGGCAACGCCCAGTACGCCAACCGGGACTATCAAGGCGCTATTTTCAACTTTCGCAACATGATCTCCCAAGCGCCAGACCACCCCAAGTCCAGCGAGGCGGCTTTGTCGATTGCCAACTGCCAAGTCGAGCTGAAAGATACCAAAGCCGCTCGCAAAACCTTAGAGGATTTGATCACCGTTTATCCCAAATCTGAGGCCGCTGTGGCTGCTGCAGAGCGTTTGACACGGCTGAAATAGAAACCGCAGGCTGCGTCCCGGTAAAATCCGGGTATGCAAGCTTTTGACATCACCGCTCTGGGCACCCAAGTTCTCTGGGCCTCCTTCATACTCTCCTTCGTATTTGGTGCTATTGCCCAGCGCACGCACTTTTGCACCATGGGCGCAGTGAGCGATGTGGTCAACATGGGCGACTGGTCGCGTATGCGCCAATGGGCGCTGGCCGCTGGTGTGGGCATGCTGGGCTTTGGCCTACTGGTGTGGCTCGGCAAAGTCGATGCCAACAAAACTTTGTATGCTTCTGGCCGCGTGATGTGGTTGTCTGCATTGGTGGGTGGTGCCATGTTTGGTTTTGGTATGGTGCTGGCCTCTGGCTGCGGCAGCAAAACGCTGGTGCGTATTGGTGGTGGCAGTCTCAAATCCATCGTCGTATTTTTGGTGATGGGCCTGGCGGCTTTTGCCACACTCAAAGGCATTACCGCTGTAGCACGGGTGGCTACCGTGGATGCGGTAGCTATTACTACCGTAGCGCCTGGTGCTTTTTCTACATGGGCTAATGGTGTATTTGGCATGAATGCCAAGCTGGCGCAACTGGTGTGCGCGGCGCTGATCGGAGGTGGCCTGCTGGTTTGGGCGTTGCTGCGGCGCGATTTTTGGACTATGGACAACCTTCTGGCGGGCCTGGGCCTGGGTCTGGTAGTGGTGCTGATGTGGTGGGTGAGTGCGGTGCTGGGCTATGTGGCCGAGCACCCCGACACCTTGCAAGAAACCTTCCTAGCCACCAACTCGGGCCGCGCGGAGGCGCTGAGTTTCGTCGCACCGGTGGCCTACACGCTGGACTGGGTGATGTTTTTCAGCGATAAAACCAAAGTCATTACGCTGGGCATTGCCTCGGTCATGGGGGTCATTGCGGGTTCGGCAGCGATATCTCTGGCCAGCCGCAGTTTCCGTTGGGAAGGCTTTGGCGGCGTGGAGGACGTGGCCAACCATTTGGTGGGTGCGGTGCTGATGGGCGTCGGCGGCGTCACGGCCATGGGCTGCACTGTGGGCCAAGGATTGAGTGGCGTCTCTACCCTCTCCATCACCAGCTTCATCGCTGTGGCCGCCATATTGGCAGGCTCTGTAGTCGCTTTTAAGTACCAAATCTGGCGGCTGGAGCGGATGGGGTGAGCTTGCCCACTTTGCAAGCTAGCCCTCCCACTATGGATGCCGACCTCGCCCGCCGATTTGGTGGCCTGGAGCGCCTGTACGGCGTGCCAGGCGCTGGCGCAATCCGCGCGGCGCATGTGGCTGTCATTGGCATAGGCGGCGTAGGATCTTGGGCTGCAGAGGCGCTTGCCCGCAGCGGGGTGGGGCAAATTACCCTGATTGATTTTGACCAAGTGGCTGAATCGAACATCAACCGACAAATCCACGCAGAAACCGGCACGGTGGGCATGGCCAAGGTGGACGCGATGAAAGCGCGCATTGGGCAAATCAATCCGCAGTGCATAGTGCACTGCGTGGAGGAGTTTGCCACCCCGGACAACTGGCAAACCATGGTGGGCCATGCATTGTCACAAGGCTGCTTTACAGCAGTGATAGATGCCTGCGACCAAGGCAAAACCAAAGTAGCGCTGGCCGCCTGGGCGCGGGCCCAGGGCCTTGCCAAACCCAAGTCAAGCACAGTCCCTTTGTTCATCACCGTAGGTGCAGCAGGTGGCAAACGCCGCGCCGACAAAGTAGACATTGCCGACCTGCAGGACACCACCCACGACCCCTTGCTAGCCCAAATGCGCTACCGCCTGCGCAAGGAGCACGC
This sequence comes from Polaromonas sp., assembly GCA_031390175.1. GTDB lineage: Bacteria > Pseudomonadota > Gammaproteobacteria > Burkholderiales > Burkholderiaceae_C > JAAFIP01. Next base: position 1,784 of record JANMTF010000182.1, on the reverse strand, counting down.
GGCCCCGCGCGACAAGCGCATCGGCGTCCACTGCGTGTTCAGCCGCGAGAGCGTGGCACCACCAGACCCTTCCTGCGCCATAGCAGGGGAAGGTGAGGGCGACGGTAGCCTGAACTGCCACGGTTACGGCTCGGTAGTGGCTGTGACAGCCGCTTTTGGCATGTGCGCTGCGGGCTGGGTGCTGGACGAGATTGCTAAAAAATAAGCACGCTTATCTTCAGGTAGGTGACAACCCTGCCATTTTCAGGCTATAATTTGAGGCTTCACGCAAGTGATTGTGGGACCTTAGCTCAGCTGGTAGAGCAGCGGACTTTTAATCCGTTTGTCGTGGGTTCGACCCCCGCAGGTCCCACCAAAAACATTGAAAAGCCTGCTATTTTAAACGTAGCAGGCTTTTTTATTTGGTGCTATGTAGCCACCATGTAGCCGCCGGTACATGGTTTTGTACCGTGTAGCCAGCCCCAAGCAAAGCCGCCATCCAAAATCGCTGCACGGCACGTACGCTTGCCAGAGTATCAAATTTGGTGGCACAATCACTACCTATCAAATTGATAGGTTCACCGTTTGGCAATTCCCTCCAATCGTCAGCTAGAAAAGCACATCCGGCTTAGTGCAGAAGATTCATTTAATGTGACCTTCACCCACCATGCAAGGGCGCGCATGCGTAAACGCTATGTGAACGACCCGATGGTGTTGGAGGTGTTGCGGATGGGTAACTTGGCTTTGCTGCCCGAGCCCGATATGAAGCACCCCGGCTTGCTTTGCAGAATGCAGCGCTATGTGGCGGGCATGCAAGTGGCGGTGGTGGTGTATGTTGAGCACCCCGAGCCCGCTTTAACGGTGGTGACCGTGATAGACGTAACCAAGGAGTGACTATGTACCACTACACCGACGGCGGGCTGCGCAATGTGTGGCTGGCCAATGGCTACAAAATTAAGCAAACACCCCACGGTGCAGGCGTGGCTATCCACGATATTGATGGTTTGACCGAAGCTATCTGCCTAGCCCTGACAGACAAGGCAGGCGTGCTAACGGGCGCAGAGTTTCGCCATATGCGAAGCGCAGCAATGTTGTTGTCTCAGCCCGCCCTAGGCAAACTCATGGGCATTGATGGCCAGTCCATTGCCCGCTGGGAAAAATCGGGTAAGGTGCCGCGCTGGGCTGACAAGCTGGTACGTTTGCTGTTTTTAGCCCATGCCCAAGGCAATCAACCCATACGCAAAGCCGTAGAGCGCATCAAGACAGTAGAGCGTCTAGTCAAGCAACGCATCGTCGTGCATGAAAGCAAAGGGCATTGGGAACCAAGCCTGCAAGAAGGTGATGCACTGCCCGCCTGAGCTTGTTTAGCCCTGCACTCAGTGTGACTATGGTCACACCTAAAAACAGCGCTCTACAAAATCAGCCCAGCGGTACACCTCAAGGCCACGCCTGCGAAGCCGGGCAATCTCTGCCTCTGGTGTATCGTCTGCCACCACGGTAGGAGCTAGCTTGGCATGGTCACTGCCCTGGGTTTCCAGTGCCTGCAATCGTGCTTCAAGCGTTTTGTTCATACGTGTCTTTCACAAGCTGTGCCTGTTGTTTGGCAGCGGCTTCGCACCATTCGGCCTCGGTCATGATGGGGCCTAAGGCAAGCACCAGTCCAATGGCATCTTCGTCCTTGTCTGTCGCGGCTTCAAGGGCAGCTAAGCGGGTTTTAAGTGTTGGCATGTTGTACCTCTAGTTTTTCGATGCGGGTGGCCAGTTCGTCAATTTCCACGATGCGGCCCAATGTGCCAATTGCCCCC
>JANMTF010000171.1:0-2429 GCA_031390175.1 Polaromonas sp. | reverse complement strand
TGGGGCACCTTGGTGCGCGCCGCCACGCAAGACCGCGAGATGGTCAGTGCACTGGGCGTGAACCAAGCCTGGCTGTTCACGGCAGTGTTTGCACTGGGCGCATTTTTGGCAGGGCTGGGCGGCGCGCTGCAACTGCCGCGCGAGCCTGCCAACTTGGACATGGACCTGAACATCATTGGCGCGGCCTTTGTGGTGGTGGTGGTGGGCGGCATGGGATCGATTCCCGGGGCCTATGTGGCGGCGTTATTAATTGCCGAGCTCAAAGCGATTTGTATTTGGATTGGCTTGGTAGAGATCGCGGGTGTCAGCGTGTCTTTTTCCAAGTTCACCTTGGTAGTGGAGTTTGTGGTGATGGCGGTGGTGCTGGTGGCCCGCCCTTGGGGTTTGTTTGGCAAACCGCAGTCGGTGAGCCGCCATGTGGGCGTGGCCGAAGCGCCGCTGCGGCCTCTAGGGCGGGTGTACAAGTATGGAGGCGCGGCCGTGCTGTTGCTGCTGGCGCTGGTGCCCGTCATCGCTGCGCAGTCGCCTTATGTCACCGTGCTGCTGATTGACGTGCTGGTGGCGGTGCTGTTTGCGGCCAGCCTGCACTTCATCATGGGGCCTGCGGGCATGCACTCGTTTGGCCATGCGGCCTACTTTGGCTTGGGGGCTTATGCGGCTGCGCTTTTAGTGCGCAGCTTGAACCTGCCCATGGAGGTGGCGCTGCTGGTAGCGCCCGCTGTGGCAGCGCTGGGGGCTTTTGTCTACGGTTGGTTCTGCGTGCGCCTGTCGGGCGTGTACCTGGCCATGCTGACGCTGGCGTTTGCGCAGATTACCTGGGCCATCTGCTACCAGTGGGACGCGCTGACCGGCGGCAGCAATGGCCTCACCGGCGTGTGGCCCGCCCAGTGGCTGGCCGACAAACGCAGCTACTACTACCTCACGCTGGCGCTGGTGATGGCGGGCGTGTTGCTGATGCACCGCATGCTGTACTCGCCATTTGGCTACAGCCTGCGCGCCGCGCGTGACTCGGCCTTGCGCGCCGATGCGCTGGGTATGAATGCCAAGCGTTTGCAATGGGTGGCCTTTGTAATTGCAGGCACCTTTGCCGGTTTGGCCGGTGCGCTCAATGCGTTTTCCAAAGGCAGTATTTCACCCGAGAGTTTGCATGTCAGCCGCTCTATCGATGGCCTGGTGATGGTGCTGCTGGGCGGTGTGCAAACCCTGCTGGGCCCGGTGGTGGGCGCGGTCACTTTTACCTGGTTGCATGACACGGTAGCCCGCAGCACCGACTACTGGCGCGCCATGTTGGGTGCGATCATTTTGATCTTGGTGCTGCTGTTTCCCAAAGGCATTGCAGGCTTTGCCAACCAGTTGTGGGACTGGCGTAGCCGCTCCAGGAAGGGGGCCGCATGAGCTTGCTCAAAGTCTCGGGTTTGGGCAAATCTTTTGGCGGTGTCAAAGCTGTGGACGACGTGAGCTTTGACTTGGCCCCCGGCGAGTTGCTGGCCTTGATCGGCCCTAACGGCGCAGGCAAGTCCACCACCTTCAACATGGTCAACGGCCAGTTGCGTGCAGACGCAGGCTCCATTACGTTAGATGGGCATCAACTGGTAGGTTTAACGCCACGCGATGTGTGGCGGCGCGGTGTCGGCCGCACGTTCCAGATTGCGGAGACCTTTGCCTCCCTCACGGTGGTAGAGAACGTGCAGATGGCGCTCTTGTCGGCTGACCACAAATTGTTTTCCATGTGGCGCAAAGCCGCCGACTACCAGCGCCCCGAGGCACTGCAACTGCTGGCGCTGGTGCAGATGCAAGAGCAGGCCGACCGCCCATGCAGTGCGCTGGCCTATGGCGACATCAAACGCGTAGAGCTGGCCATGGCGATGGCCAATAGCCCGAAGCTGCTGCTGATGGACGAGCCCACAGCGGGCATGGGGCCCAAAGAACGAAACGAGCTGATGGCCTTGACCAAAAAACTGGTCACCGAGCGCGGCATGGCCGTGCTGTTTACCGAGCACAGCATGGATGTCGTGTTTGCCTACGCCGACCGCATGATTGTGCTGGCGCGCGGCAAGCTGATAGCGCAGGGCAAACCGCACGAGATACGCGACCACCCCAAAGTGCAGGAAGTGTATTTTGGCAGTGGCAAAACGTTTGAGGCTAAAACGCCCGTGCACACCACGTTGGTGGAAGGCGCTACGCTGTGACCACGCGATCCGTTCAATCCGCGCAAGACAACGCTGCGCCCTTGCTGAGCGCCAAAGACCTGTGCGCCTGGTATGGAGCCGCGCAGGTGCTGTTTGATGTGAACATCGAGGTCCAGCGCGGCGAGGTGGTGGCGCTGATGGGCCGCAACGGCGCGGGTAAATCCACCACCCTCAAGTCCCTGATCGGCATGCAGGACAAACGCAAGGGCCTGGTGACTTTCATGGGGCGTGATATCTCCA
>JANMTF010000169.1:0-14312 GCA_031390175.1 Polaromonas sp. | reverse complement strand
GGCAGAAGGCCTTCCTGAATTTTGATCTGACCCCATTTGCTTACACGCCGGATCTGCCCACTGCAAATCGCTTAGACCCAAATTTTATTAGGTAAACTCAATTATGCGAATTAATGTACCCCGGGCGAGGTCTAACAGCTCGCGAGCTCCTAAAATACCTTTAGAAGTGCTTTTTTTTGGATGCTTTTTATATATCAATAGGGCTGCAGACCTTTAGAATAATGCGGGAGAAGCTACTGTATATGTAGCATGTAAAAACTGGTCAGGAGGCAGTTTCAGCTAATCCCCCAAGCAAATGCATGCTCATCCATGCGGTTCGCTCTGAGCTTGCCCTGTCCTGAGCTTGGGGGACGGTCCAACCCTTGGAAAAGCTCAGGGTGACAGGACGGAATTTATTTTTAGAAGCCGCCATCACTACCAGGAAGTGGGCGAAAGTGCTGACGCCCGTGTTTCAGGCTTTAAGCAAGTGTTAAGGGCTAAATCAGGCTCTAGCCCGACAAAATATTGGGGGGAAGCTATGGTTTAAGTAGTGAAGAGAACTTGCTCCAACCGCGTGCACGCAGCTCGCAGGCCTGACAGGTGCCGCAACCGTAGCCCCAGGCGTGGCGCTGCGTCCGCTCGCCCAGGTAGCAGGTGTGGGTGTGCTCCACCACCAAGTCAATCAGTTGTTGGCCGCCGTTGGCCACGCCTGATGCAGCGCCCAAACCATGCGTCATCTGCCAGGTGGCGGCTTTGTCTATCCACATCAGAGGAGTATCGATCAAAAAGCGTTTGTCCATACCCAACGACAGCGCCAACTGCATCGCCTTCATCGTGTCGTCGCGGCAGTCGGGATAGCCAGAGAAATCCGTCTCGCACACGCCGGTGACGATCACCTGCAACTCACGCCGGTATGCGAGGGCAGCCGCCAACGTGAGGAACAGCAGGTTGCGCCCCGGTACAAAGGTATTGGGCAGGCCCGACTGCTCCATCTTGAAAGCCATGTCGCGTGTGAGCGAGGTATCGCTCACCTTGCCCAGCACCGCCAGATCGAGCATATGGTCGTCACCCAGCTTGGCCGCCCAGGGCGGGAAAGCTTGGCGCAGCTCTTGGACCACCACCGTGCGTTGCACCAGCTCTATGCTGTGCCGCTGGCCGTAGTCAAACCCAACGGTTTCTACGTGCTCAAACTTCTGTAATGCATAGACCAGGCAGGCGGTCGAGTCTTGGCCGCCAGAGAAGAGGACCAAGGCGCGGGTGTGGATGGGGCCTTGCTGGGCCGTGCGGAGTGTGTCTGGCATGGCGCAATTATCGCGTTTCCCTAAATGGCGCTTTGGTTTACTGCTTTGCTTCCATGGTGAGCGGTCCTAGTGCAAAACTTGCGCTTTGAATCAAACCTTTCTCGACCACGTAGATGCAGACCAACTCGATCCGGCCTTTGCCTTCGGGCAGATTGCGCACTACATCTTCATGGTCAATCACGATGCTGCCCATGACAACTCTGCGTACCAGCTTGGCATGTAAGTCTGGCTCTTTGAATCGTGGTTCGGTTCTGGCCCGAATCGCTGCATGCCCTGACGCGAGCAATTTGGCAGGCAATTCATACTGCACCGCAGTCTCGGCGTAGGTTGACAGCCAACCGTCCATGTCACGCGCGTTGTAAGCGTCCAACTGGCGTTGCACCACCACTTCAGGTGACGTAAATTCTGGCATCAGGCAATCCTTGAATTAAAAAATTATGTGTTATTGAACCGGACATCAAACGCAAACCATGTCCGCGCGATATGATAAACCGCGTAATAACCTCCGAGCTTGCCACCGCAATACAGCGCATAATTTATCCATGACCACCTCCCAAGATTTCGCCAGCTATTGCTGCGACCTGCTCGCTAGCGCGGGCCCGTGCGTGGCCAAGCGGATGTTTGGTGGGTTTGGTATCAGCACCGAGGGGTTGACCATTGCTATTCTGGCTGACCTGGGCGATGGAGAGAAGCTGTGGCTCAAGGGGGATGACGCAACGCGTAGCCGATATGAGGCGGCTGGGTGCGCGATATTTACTTATCCGATGAAGGGCGTGCCCAGGTCGATGAACTACTTTAGCGCGCCAGAGGAGGCTGTGGACTCGCCCGATGCTATGCGCCCCTGGGCCCAGCTTGCGCTGGGCTGCGCAGTGCGTGCCCGCGCCAGCAAGCCGCCTAAAGTTCAAAAGAGCAATCCTATCGTCAAGCGTGCCACAGCGCCTGCGCCTAAGGCGAAGGCCGCACGCAAGTCAGCCAAGGGTGCCAGCACTGCTGTGCAGTAGCTTGCACGCTGCGCTGGCTGCGCGGCCAGTCGATGCCAGCTCCCGCGCGCGACCACAGCTTGCGGTGCAGTCTTTGGCCCAGCGATCTGAAGAGGCACAGGGTCCCAGTCAAAGTACAGCGTCTCGGTAGCAAGCATCTGGCTGGCGGGCCTGTGCCATGGCTCCATCACCACCCGCTCGCCCGCTTCTACGCGCAGCGTATCTCCTACGCGCAAAAAGTGGTCGCCAGGTTGGCTGGGCAGCGTGATCCACGCCGTGCCTTGGCTGATGCGCAGCACAGCGGCGGACGGCGGCTGCAGCGTGATGGCGCGGCCCGCGTGCAGGGCAAATGATCCGCAAGGAGCGCAGCGCTGCGCAACTGTTGCCAATGCGTGGTTGCCAGCAGCCTGAGTGTGTAAAGCTTCTTGCGCGGCGATGGCTTTGAGAAAAGAGTGGTGAATGTGGTGCATGGAGAAAACTCCTTAGGAGGGGCCAGACTCATGTGATTTGAGAATCAATGATCTCGCACACTAGATCACCAGTCCAATGAATTCAGCCTATACTATTAATGCTCGTAAAGCATGAATACACAAAAAGGCCGATCCAATGCTGCATTCCCAAACCCATCTGCGCACCCGTCCCATCGGCGCGGGCAATCTGCGCGCCTTCGAGGCCGTCGCCCGGCAGCTGAACTTTCGCGTCGCCGCCGAAGAGCTGGCCTTGACACAATCCGCCGTGTCGCGGCAAATACAGGCGCTGGAAGACGAGGTAGGCACCAGCCTGTTTAACCGCCATACCCGCTCGGTAGAGCTCACCTCCGCAGGCAAAGCGCTGCTGACCACGGTAGCACCGGGGCTGGAGCGCATTGACAGCAGTGTGAGCATGATCCGCAAAAGCACCGGGCGCAAGCACGTCACTCTGACTACGTTTGCCTCATTTGCATCGATGTGGCTCATTCCAAAATTGGAAATTTTTCAGCGCGAAAACGCCGACATCGACATCCGTATTGATGCTTCGGATGCACCAATCGACATGGAAAACACCGACGTGGATATTGCCCTGCGTTACGGCCCCGCAGCCAAGATGCCTGCGCATGCTGTTCGCCTGTTTGGCGAGCAGCTCACCCCCGTGGCCAGCCCCTGGCTGCTCAAGGCGCAGGCCAAAATCAAAAGCCCCGGCGACTTTGCCAACTTCACGCTGATTGAAGCGGGCGACACCCACATTGGCTACCTGGAGTGGCTGACCTGGCAGCGCTGGCTCAATGACCAAGGCTACCCCAAACTCGCGCCCAAACGCTGGCTGTACTTTGGCTACGCCTACCAAATGACGCAAGCTGCGCTGACCGGCCAAGGCGTGGTGCTGGCCCGCACGCCGCTGGTGGCAGAGCATTTAAGTAGCGGCGACTTGGTCGAGCCCCTGCCTAAACTGCGCATCGACTCCCCCATGGCCTTCTGGCTCATCTTAAGCCCCCGCGCCCGCAGCACCACCAACGCGCGCGCCGAGGTCACTGCGTTTTGCAATTGGCTCAAGGCCCAGGCCAAGGAGACGCGCAGCGCCATAGGCGAGGTGCCGGGGCCGGATGTGGAGACCGGGTCCTTGGATGATTGAGGCCATCACGGCTAAAATATGCCTGTAAATTTGGAGTTTGCTATGCAATGGTCAGAAGTACTTGATAACCCCTATCTTCGCAATCTACCCTTCAAGATCGAGTTGAATCAATATGGGCAGGTGCTGATGTCGCCTGCGTCCAACCTCCACGGCAGTGTGCAGGCCAAAGTCACTTCTCTGTTTGACCAAAAGATGAAAAGCGGTGTGGTGATTACCGAGTGCTCAGTCCAAACGCGCGACGGCGTAAGGGTGGCCGACGTGGTTTGGGCTTCGGACGAGTTTATAGCCCGGCACGGCACAGCTACGCCGTATCTGCAAGCGCCCGAGCTGTGCGTAGAGGTGGTGTCACCGTCCAACACCAAATCAGAGATTGACTACAAGGTGTCTCTGTATTTCGCCCATGGCGCACAAGAAGTGTGGGTCGTCAGCCTACAGAAAAAAGTCACCATCTACGTGGGTGGCTTGCCTGCGGCCAAGTCCAAATTTCTGCCGAAGTTCAAAGAACTTTGATACTGTTGTTGCTGGGTGTCGGTAATGAGCCGATGGGCTGCGGCCGAAAACGGACTTCAGGAACGCAGAGGGCGCGAAGGTTACGCAAAAGACGCGAAAAATACAAAAACACAAAAATAAAAAAAGAAAGCATCAATACTGACGTGAACCAGCTTCAAAATACTTTGGGCTTAGGTTTTTGATTTCATTTTGCATTTTTTCTTTTTCCCTTTTGCGCCCTTTGCGTAACCTTCGCGTCTTCTGCGTTCCTGAAGTCCGCTTTCGTCCTCAGCAAATCATCACCTCGCCAAAGACTAAGGATACGCCTGCCCCTCTTCCGTCAAAATAGCCGCCAGCGGCACATCATGCACTTCCGGCTCAAATGACGACACATAGGCATGCGAGTAAGCCAAACCCACCGTTACCGGCTTGGGCTGCAGTGATGCCAGGGTGCGGTCATAAAACCCGCCGCCGTAGCCCAAGCGGTAGCCGCCGGGCCCAAAGCCCAGGCAGGGGACGAAGAGCAGGGTGGGCACGACGATTTCGGTGTCTTTGGGCTTGGGGATGTGGTAGGCGTCTTCTTCCATCGGGCAGCCCGGGTACCAAGCGTAGAAAGTGAGGGTTTTGTGCACTTTGTCTACCACTGGCAGGCCAATTTTGCGGGGTGAGGTGGTGGAGCCGCTGACTTTGTTTTGCGCAGACTGGGTGATAGATGCTATAAAAATAGTAGCTGCTTGCGCATCTGTTTGCTGGGCTACGGGGTTATTTGTGTCTGAATCTGGGGGCAGTCCGCCAAACTCTGACGAGAGTGCGCCGTCCTCTTGCCAGCGGTACAGTGCGGGCAGAGGGGCAAACTCGCCTTTGATGGGCCAATAGGCACCAATCACCGCGTCAGGCCTGCCCACCAGCCAGATGCGCATCACCCTTTGTAACTGTTCGGCCCGCTGTAGGCGGTCGGGCATGTTCAGGCGTTCATCCACTAAACGCTTGCGGATTTGTGTTTTGTCCATAATCGGGGTATGCCCTTTGTATTGAAACCTATGATTCTAAAAATCAACCACTCTCTTACCACGCTGATTCTGGCATGTTTAGGCGCGTTTGCGCTGCCCCATACCGCCATAGCCCAAAACCAGCGGGGCGATGATGCCATCAACGAGATGGCCCAGGCCTTCAAGCGCGGCGACAAGGCCCGTCTTGCGGCCCTGCTGCCCCAAGTGCGCGGCCATGTGCTGGAGCCACAGGCCGCCTACTGGGAGCTCAAAGCCCGCCTGGAAGAGGCCAGCGTGCAGGATGTGCAAGACACTATGGCTCGCCATGCAGGCACCTACCATGAAGACCGCCTGCGTAATGACTGGCTGCTGCTCTTGGGCAAGCGCCGCGACTGGACCAGCTTTGCCACCGAGTACCCCAAGTACCGCATGAACGACGACAAAGAAGTGCGCTGCTTTGCGCTCCTGGTCGAGTCCGTGCAAACAGGCAGCACCAGCAAGGAGATGGTTGACGAAGTGCGCCGCAACTGGTACGCCATCAGAGACGCAGACGATGGCTGCACCCAAGCGGCAGACCGTTTTTATGCCGATAAAAAACTCAGCACGTTGGACGTATGGCGTGAGGCCCGCATCAGCATGGAAGGCAACCGCGCCCGCGCTGCCACCAATGCCGTGCAAATTGTCTCGCCCGACGCTTCGACCTTGGTGAGCGAGATCAACGCCAGCCCGCTGAAATTTTTAAACAGCCGCGCAACGGCGATGGGCAAAGAGCGCAAAGAACTGGTCACCCTGGCCCTGATCAAGCTGGCCACAAGTGACGCAGACAGCGCCGCTAGCGCGCTGGAGAATAAATGGTCACCCATCCTCAGCGCGGAGGAGCGCAGTTGGGCATGGGGCGTGATAGGCAAGCAAGCCGCCCTCAAGCTGTCAGACCAAGCCAACCACTACTATGCCAACGCACGCAATGAACACCTAAGCGACGACCTTTTGGGCTGGAAGGTGCGTACCGCGCTGCGCTCTGGCGATGCCGCCAAAAGCTGGCCTGTGGTGTTGGCCGCCGTGAATGCCATGAGCGACGATGGCCGCAAAGACAGCACCTTTGTCTACTGGAAGGCCCGCGCGCTGAACGCTATCGTTGCGCGTGGCGCTAATGGCAGCGCAGAGCTGGCGAAAGCGGCCGCCACGCGGGCCGCCCACGTGGCCATGGCAGCAGCTGGACACGCCACCCCAGCCTTGGCGATAGACAATGTTCGACTGGACGAGGCGCACAAGTTGCTCGACAGTATCGCTTCAGTACGCGGGTTTTATGAAATGCTGGCCATGGAAGAGCTGGGCCAAAGCATCAGCGCGCCGCCGCGCCCGGCCAGCGTGACGGCGACAGAGAAAGAGGGCGCGCGCCTGAACGCAGGCCTGAACCGTGCCCTGTACGCCATCACCATCGGCCTGCGCAGCGAGGGCGTGCGTGAGTGGAACTACAGCACCAACCTGCACACCAAAGGCGGCATGGCCGAGCGCGAGCTGCTGGCCGCCGCCGACTTTGCCTGCGAGAGGCAGGTGTGGGACCGCTGCATCAACACCAGCGAGCGCACCAAAGAAGGCATGGACACCGACCAGCGCTTTCCCATGCCCTTCAAAGACAACGTGGTGCGCCGCAGCAAAGAGATTGGCCTGGACCCCGCCTATGTGTACGGCCTGATCCGCCAGGAAAGCCGCTTCATCATGGACGCCCGCTCTAGTGTAGGGGCATCGGGCCTGATGCAGGTGATGCCCGCTACTGCACGTTGGACTGCCAAAAAGATCGGCATGGACGGTTTTAACATCTCGCAGCTCAACGACCAGTCCACCAATATCGCCATTGGTACAGCCTATTTGAAGCTGGCGCTGGACGACTTTGCAGGCTCCATGCCCCTGGCCGCAGCCGCCTACAACGCAGGCCCCAGCCGCCCCCGTGCCTGGCGCAATGGCCCGCAATTAGAGGCCGCCGCCTGGGCCGAAAATGTGCCCTTTTCAGAAACCCGCGACTACGTGAAAAAAGTGCTGGCCAACACCACCATGTACGCCGCTATTTTGAGCGGCCAACCGCAAAGCCTCAAAGCCCGCCTGGGCAGCGTGGGGCCGCGTGAAGGCAGTGCACCTGAGGTGAATAAGGATTTACCTTGATCGGCATAATGCGGCTGGTGCGTGTCGCTATGCAGGGCGTGTTTGTTTGCACAACGTGGTGTGCGCTGTGAGGTTTAGCGCCGTCACGCTACGCACAGTGGGGTATTTATCATCCGCCCTCATACTGGAGTACCAGAAATCGGTCGGCTGATAAACACCCCACTGTGCAGCAACCAAGGTAGCGCGCTACCGGTAGTTTCCTGCCAGAGTGTCCGGCAACTACCGGTAGCGCACGACCTTGTGTGCAGGCGATAGAGCGTATGCCGAACGACCGATTTCTGGTACTCCAGTATGAGGGCGTTTGGCATACTCTCTATCGACCACGAAGTACAAGACAACGACCAGCGATGAAAGCAAGCAAAAGGCCTAGAGAAAACGACTTCGGTGGCAACTAATCTGCAAACCAAATCACCCTGCAGACCAACAAAATATCGCGGGAACAGCTATGAAAATAATAGTACTAGGTGGATCAGGTTTTATCGGCAGACATGTGTGCGAAAAGCTCATTGCTGCAGGCCACAGCGTCACTGTGCCTACGCGCAACGTGGGCCAATGCAAACACTTGCAGCTGTTGCCCGGCCTGGACTTGCTGCCCTGCGATGTGCATGACGCAGCGCAACTGGCAGCGGCGGTAGCGGGCCAGGAGGTGCTGGTTAATCTGGTCGCAGTGCTGCATGGCAGCGAGCAGCGCTTTGAGCAGGTGCATGTGCAACTACCGCGCAACACCGTGGCCGCCTGCAAAGCCGCAACCGCCAGAGGGACCACGCCGCGTATCGTGCATGTGAGCGCACTGGGCGCTGCGCTGGATGCACCGTCCATGTACCAGCGCAGCAAGGCGCGTGGCGAGGCGGTGTTCTCTGGCAGTGGTTTGGACTTTGCCATGCTACGGCCTAGTGTGGTGTTTGGCGCGGAGGATAAATTGCTTAACCTCTTTGCCAGCCTGCAAAAGCTCGCGCCCATCGTGCCACTGGCGGGCGCTGACACCCAGTTTCAGCCCGTCTGGGTAGAAGATGTGGCACAGGCGCTGGTGCTACTAGCGACTGATTCCAGCTACAGTAATAATAGCTTCTCCCGCAATATTCCATTGGGCTACAGCCCTAAAACACTTAAGAATGAGGTTGCACATCAGGCAATTTACGAAGCATTCGGCCCCGAAGTACTCACCTTGCGCGACCTGTTTGCCATCGCAGGCCAGTGCGTAGGGGCAAAGCGAGCCATCTTGCCGCTGCCCATGCCGCTGGCACGCCTGCAAGCCTGGGTGATGGAGCATTTGCCCGGTGAACCACTAATGAGCCGCGACAACCTTGCATCGATGAAGCAGCCTAACATTGCCAGTGGCCAGTTCCCTGGCTTGGCCGAGCTGGGTATTACCCCCAGCAGTATCCATGCCATCGCGCCCACCTATTTGACCAGTGCGCGCACGCTGGACGCCTACCGCAGGCAGGGTTCGCGCGGGTGAATTTGCGCGTCATCGGTTGGCAGTGTGCCAAGCAGGTTTGAATTGCGCCAAGCGCAATAGTTGAAGGCTTTTTCAGCATCAATCCGCCACCATCGCCGTGGCATGATCTTGACTTACACAGGAAGGTACCATGCAACTCTATATCGGCAACAAAAACTATTCCTCCTGGTCTATGCGCCCCTGGGTCATGTTGACAAACGCAGGCATTGCTTTTGAAGAGGTCAACTTGCGCTTTGACTCTTTTGCACCTGGCTCGGCCTTTCGTGGCGCTATCGACAAAATCAGCCCCACTGGCAAAGTACCTTGCTTGGTAGACGACGGCTTGGTAGTGTGGGACACCTTGGCGATTGCCGAATACGTGGCCGAAAAACACCCGGATAAAAAACTCTGGCCAGCAGATGTGAGACGCCGTGCCCGCGCCCGCAGCATCTGCGCCGAGATGCACAGCGGCTTTGCAGCCCTGCGCAGCGCCTGCATGATGAACATCGAGGCCAGCTTGCCCGAGGTAGGCGCACTGGTGCTGCGCGACAAACCCGCAGTGCGGGCCGACGTAGCGCGTATAGAAACCATCTTCAGCGAGCTACTCGCCCAGCACGGTGGCCCCTACCTGTTTGGCAGCCAGTTCACTATTGCCGACGCTTACTATGCCCCAGTGTGCATGCGTTTCAAAACCTATGCGCTCAGCCAGCGCCAAGACGTCAACGTCTACATCGACCGCCTACGTGCCGCACCGGGTGTAGCCCAGTGGATAGCGCAAGCCGTGGTGGAAGACGACTTCCGTGATTTTGAAGAACCTTATCGGATGAAACGCTGAACCATGGTCGCTATGTAACTGCGCTACGTCCTCAACACTTCCAAGCTCAAAGAATTTGAGCATTACGGAAAATTGTGGATTCCACTGGTGGAAAAGTTCGGTGGCAAACACCATGGCTACTTTATGCCCAGTGAAAGGGCTAACAACATTGCTTTGGCCTTGTTTACCTTTGAGAGTTTGGGCAGCTACGAGGTGACCCGCACCCAGTCAGTGGATGACGCGCAGTGCCAAGCGGCGTTTCGCTACGCCGAAGATACGCAGTGCATCATTAGCTATGAACGCAGTTTTTTCAGGCCTGTGTTTGCTTGACTTGGTGTTGTATGGACGCTTGAAGACTTGAAGATTACTCTTCTAGCGTGGTCTCTTTGCGACGATGAACGAATTTTAGCTACAAAAATAGTAGCTGCTCCCGCTATATTCTATTGGGCTAGAGCGTGAAATGGTTTGCAGTAATGACAGCTACGCGGTCACGGAAAGAGATAACACCAGTTCAGCGGTAGTTCGGCGTGCTTGGGATGAAAAATCTGGAGAAAGGCGCGGTGACCGACTTAAGATTGCTATTCAACTAGTCGCGTTTTTTCGCAAGATTTTTGCAGCACAAGTTCCCGAGCTACCGCCAGCCAACCAAGGCACGAGTGAAGTCTTCAAACTGAGCTGTCGCCTGCCAACCCACTGCAACTCGCACGGAGTCTCAAAAATTAACCAGCTTCGCATCAACCCGCGAAGCATGCGCGTGCAGATCGTTCATGCCGCCAAACACCGAGTTCTTTACCAGCATGCTTTCCTGGATGCCGCGAATCTCGGCGCAAGGCTTGCAGACCATGACCTTGGCGTTGGGATGCGAGAAAATTTCTTCAAATCGCGACGGCGGGCCAAAAGGAATCATTTTTTGGTGCGCCCCTTGCAGAGCGATGGTCACCGCGTCATGAAACAGCATGATCATGACGGTGTCGCCCGCCTGCAGTGCAGAGGCTGCGAAGACAAATGGCAGGGCACCGCGGGTAATGTCAGTAGGGCCCCAAGTGGTAGAGATGGCGTAGTGCATGTGATTCCTGAATAAGTTGTGGTAGGTGCTGTGATAGCGCGAATTTTGAATTCTAAACTGCGTCGCCGTCCAGCCTGAGGCGAGGGGTACGCAGAGAACTTCTGCCCCGTCAGACCCTAGCAAGCCCCACCGCCATAATTGGACACTCAAACACCTCAAGTTTTGGAGACACCACAATGACCCAGTTCGCTGACTTTCATGCCCGCTCACTCACCGACCGCGATGCTTTTTGGAAAGAACAGGCGCAGCTGATTGACTGGCAAACCCAGCCCCAGCAGATCTGCGACTACAGCAACCCGCCGTTTGCCAAATGGTATGTTGGCGGCACAACCAATCTGTGCCACAACGCGGTAGACCGCCACCTCAAGGACCGCGCTAACCAAGCCGCCTTGGTCTACGTCAGCACCGAGACGAATACCGAAAAAACCTATACCTTTCGCCAACTGCACCAGGAAGTGCAAACCATGGCCGCCATTTTGAAAGACATGGGCGTAGGCAAGGGCGACCGCGTGCTGCTGTACATGCCCATGGTGGCCGAGGCCGCGTTTGCCATGCTGGCCTGCGCACGCATTGGGGCGATCCACTCGGTGGTGTTTGGCGGCTTTGCCAGCGTGTCGCTGGCCCAGCGCATTGACGACGCATCGCCCAAAGTCATCATCACCGCTGATGCAGGCTCGCGTGGTGGCAAGGTGGTTCCCTATACCGCGCTGCTGGAGGAAGCCATCAAACTCGCAGCGCACAAACCAGCCTCGGTGCTGATGGTCAATCGCCAACTTGCCGCTATAGAACTGCTAGCTGCTCCCGCAATTGATTATTCGGCTGCGCGTAAAAAGCATCTGTATGCCCAGGTACCCTGCGAATGGCTGGAGGCACAAGAGGTGAGCTACACCCTGTACACCAGCGGTACCACCGGTAGGCCCAAAGGCGTGCAGCGCGACACCGGCGGCTACGCGGTGGCGCTGGCCGCCAGCATGAAGTACATCTTCGATGCCAAACCCGGCGAGGTGTACTTTGCCACCAGCGACATTGGCTGGGTGGTGGGGCATAGTTACATCGTCTACGGCCCCTTGATAGCGGGCATGACCACCGTGTTTTACGAAGGCACTCCCATCCGCGATATGGACGGCGAGGCCAATGGCGGAATTTGGTGGAGCCTTGTGCACAAATACAAAGTTACGCACATGTTCAGCGCGCCCACCGCCATTCGCGTTTTAAAGAAGCAAGACCCCGCCTACCTCACCAAATACGACCTGTCCAGCCTGAAAGCCCTGTACCTGGCAGGCGAGCCAGTGGACGAACCTACGGCGCGCTGGATCAGCGCCGGCATTGGCAAACCGGTAGTGGACAACTACTGGCAGACGGAGACCGGTTGGCCCATCTTGGCCACGGCCAACGGCGGCGGCCTGCAAGGCCCCACACCACAGTTTGGCAGCCCCGGCGTGCCCATGTACGGCTACAACGTCAAGCTGCTGCATGAAGGCACGGGCGAAGAGATGCTAGGCCATGGCGAAAAAGGCGTGGTGGTTATCGAAGGCCCGTTGCCCCCCGGCTGCATGCAAACAGTGTGGCAAGACGACAAACGCTTTGTGCAAACCTATTGGAACTCCGTGCCCGGCAAGCAGGTCTACAACACCTTTGACTGGGGCATCCGCGATGCCAACGGCTACTACACCATCCTGGGCCGCACCGACGACGTGATCAACGTAGCCGGCCACCGCTTGGGTACGCGCGAGATTGAAGAGAGCATTGCATCGCACCCCAACGTAGCCGAGGTGGCCGTGGTGGGCGTGGCTGACCCGCTCAAAGGCCAGGTGGCCATGGCCTTTGCTGTGGTCAAAGACAACGCCAGCGTAGAGACCGCACAAGGCCAGCTCAAGCTGGAAGGCGAAATCATGCGCCTGGTGGACGAGCAGCTGGGCGCAGTAGCTCGGCCAGCCCGCGTGCGCTTTGTCACGCTGCTGCCCAAAACCCGCAGCGGCAAGCTGCTGCGCCGCGCCATCCAGGCCGTATGCGAGGGCCGCGATACCGGCGACCTGGCCACCATGGACGACCCATCGGCATTGCAGCAGGTGCGTGATTTGATGGCGAAATAGGGCGATAGCCCCGTAGGGTATTGCGGAACCAGCTATTTAAACAGTAGCGCATTAAATGCAAGAAAATGTGAATTAATGAGTGATTTGCATTTGGCTACAAATCTACCAGTGGTAATTTGTCGGCCAAAGGAGTGCGGCCAGCGTTGTATCAGGATCAATACCAGGAGACTTTTATGACCTTATTGCATTCTCAGCGCTGCTTTGCCCAACGTGCCTTGATGGCTATCGGCTTGGCCAGCTTGGCCAGCTTGGCTCAGGCGCAAACCGATGTGAACGTGAGCATTGGCGGCGTGATCCAACCCGGCGTGTATGGCCGCGTTGTGATAGGCACCCGGCCACCGCCTCCGGTGATTTACCAGCAACCTGTGATCATCACCCAGGCACCGGTGGTGGTGCAGCAAGCCCCCATCTACATGCATGTACCGCCCGGTCACGCTAAAAAATGGTCCAAGCATTGCTACAAGTACAACGCCTGCAATCAACCAGTGTATTTTGTGCAAAACAACTATCGTGGCTATGAAGAGCATGGCAAGCATGGCCGCAAAGAGGACAAGCACCATGGCAAACGGCACGGCAAGCACGGGCACGACGATTAATTTGCACCGCGTACGGCATTGCTTTCTGGGGATGTGGCGTAAAAGTAGTTGAAAGCGCAAAAAGTCATCAAAGCCGTGTATTTGAACTGTCTGAGGTGGTCGGAAAGTGCGGGTAGCCCGAGATTGGCGTAGAGTTGCTGGCTATAGGATGCGCGCATCTTTGCTGGCGCACCAAGAAGGGTTAACTATGAAATCACTCGCTATTCGCGCCATTGCGTCTGCTTGCATGGCTTCGGGGGTAGTGTTGGGTGCCTCAGGCTGCGCCAACATGAGCACGGGTGTCGGCATCAGCGTTCCCATTGGCCCCTTTGGCTCTGTAGGTGTCAGCATGGGCTCTGATGGGCGCGTGGGTGCCTCTGTCGGTGTGGGCGTAGGGCCTGCCACGGTGAGTGTGGGTACCTCGGGCACGCTGCCGCAATCACAAAAAGGCGATCCAGCGCACACACCAGTGCCGGTTGCAAATGCCGACGAAGAAAAAAAGCATTAGACGCACTGGCGTAGTTATGCGCTCTGGCTTCAAAAGCCCTCCATTCCGGGTTAAAATTCTAGGTTGACCTAATTAATGGCGTACGAATGCTAATTCGTGCGCGTATTTGTACCGCGCGGGTGGCGAAATTGGTAGACGCACCAGGTTTAGGTCCTGACGGTGGCAACACTGTGGGGGTTCGAGTCCCCCCCCGCGCACCACTTTTTTCTCAAAGAGACTCATCATGGCCGTAGCTGTCGAAACCCTCGAAAAACTTGAACGCAAAATCACGCTGACGATGCCCGTCGCCACGATCCAGACCGAAGTCGATGC
>JANMTF010000156.1:0-9312 GCA_031390175.1 Polaromonas sp. | reverse complement strand
GCGAACCAAAGCAAAACTGCGCGAGGCGGCAAGTCAGCACATGGCCATGCTGGAGCAGTCCCCTGAGCGCGTAATGGCCTACTTTCAGGACAAGCGAGTTCGCTATGCCGCTTGATACTTCACAGGGCCGGATCAATAGTGGCAGCATCAAGCTCTTTGGCCACCTTGATCAGCTCTTCGATTACTTCAAGCGTAGAGATGGCGCGGTTATGGTACGCATTGAGCGTCTGCTTGAGTTTTTCAGAAAATATTTGGCTTTGTACCAAGTTGCGCTTCGAGCGCACCTTCAACTCGTCCTTCAGCAGTTTTTCCAGCAGCTCTGCAGCCACGTTTTTATGTTTCAGCCCACGCACTTCTGCCAGAAACTGCTCGCTCAAAATACTTATGTCCGGTTTGGGTAAGCCAGCTGCGGTGAACACGTCAATTACCTGGCCTTCGGTCGTAATGGCTTTGCTCACCAGCTGCCGGATAGCCGCGTCAATCTGTTCGGGCGTTTTTTGATGGCTGCTCATCTGCTTGTTCAACGCGGCCTGCAACGCCTGAAAGAAGCTCACGTCATCGCGAATCTCGGCTGCTTCGTCACTGGCTGCGCACAAAGCAAAGGCGCGGGACAGCTCGGTTACCGCCTGCACCCAGCGGCGCTTACCATCGCTTTGATCCAGGATGTGCTCTTGCCCAGCAGGTATCAACGTCAGGCGTTCTGTAGGCAGCCCCGTCGTCCATTTACCCCAATCAAAGCCGTGCATCATGTCGCAAGCAATGCCGTGCTTTTCAAGCATCACCGCCACAGCCTGCGCAGTGTCGAAGGTTGGGTCGCCCTGACCGCCGCTTTCGGTGTAAGTCATCAATGCGTTTTTGAGCTGGTCAGCCAAGCCCAGATAGTCCACCACCAAGCCACCTGGTTTGTCGCGAAACACCCGGTTCACCCGCGCTATTGCCTGCATCAGCCCATGCCCCTGCATGGGCTTGTCGGCATACATCGTGTGCAGGCATGGCGCGTCAAAGCCCGTCAGCCACATGTCGCGCACGATGACGATGCGAAACGGATCTTTGGCATCCTTAAATCGGTTGGCTAATCGGCGGCGCTTGTCCTTGCTGCGAATATGCGGTTGCCAGTCTGGGCCGTCGTCGGCACTGCCCGTCATCACCACTTTCACAAGACAGCTTTTGCCCTTTTCGGCTTCAGCATCGTCATCCCCGGCGCTAGCCCAGTCCGGGCGCAGTGCCACCAGCGCGTTGTACAAATCTACGGCAATGCGGCGGCTCATGCAGACAACCATGGCCTTGCCATCCATCGCTTCTAAGCGTTTATCAAAATGCGTCACCATATCCGCTGCTATCAGCGCAATACGCTTTGGGTCGCCTACCAGCGCCTCTAGCGCTGCCCATTTTGTTTTGAGCTTTTCTTTGCGCGTCAGTTCTTCGCCTTCGGTAATCTCTTCAAACTCTGCGTCCAGCTTGGGCAGCTCCGCAGCGTTCAGGCTTAGCTTGGAAATACGGCTTTCGTAATAAATTGGCACAGTGGCCTTATCAGCCACAGCGCGTTGAATGTCATAGATGCTGATGTAGTCGCCAAACACCGCCCGCGTGTTGGCATCTGTCTGCTCTATGGGTGTGCCCGTAAAGCCAATGAACGAGGCGTTTGGCACAGCATCGCGCAAGTTGCTGGCGAAGCCATAAGACATCTCGCCCTTGTCGTTTACCTTGCCACCAAAGCCGTACTGGCTGCGGTGCGCCTCATCTGCAATCACCACAATGTTTTGCCGCGCACTCAGGCAAGGCATGGCTTCGCCTTTTTCAGGCATAAATTTATGGATGGTGGTAAACACCACACCACCACTGGCGCGATTAAGCAGTGTGCGCAAATGCTCGCGCCCGCTGGCTTGCACCGGTGTTTGGCCCAAGATGTCTGCGCAGCGCTGAAACTGCCCAAACAGCTGGTCATCCAAGTCATTACGGTCAGTAAGCACCACCAGCGTGGGGTTTTGCATCACCGGGTGGCGTACCACCCGTGCTGCGTAAAACAGCATCGAAAAGCTCTTGCCACTGCCCTGCGTGTGCCACACCACCCCCGCCCGCCGGTCACCCGGCTGGCCGCCTTGCATCTTGCCGCTCCAAAACGCACCCGCGTTCTCGCGCACCACGTTCTGTGCCACCATTCCGCTGGCGCGCACGGTCTCTTGCACCGCTGCATTTACTGCATGAAACTGGTGGTAGCCCGCCATAATCTTGTGCAGCGCACCAGTGTCTGCGTCTTCCTCAAACACAATGAAGTGCTGTAGCAAAGCCAAAAAGCGCTCGCGCTCAAACACCCCGCGCACCAGCACTTCCAGCTCCAGCATCGCCCGAGGCGCATCCACCTCGCCGCTGATGGTGCGCCACACCTTAAACCACTCTTGGCTAGCCGTCACCGAGCCCATGCGTGCCTGCAAGCCATCGCTCACCACCAGCGCCGCGTTGTAATGCAGCAGGCTAGGAATCTCCGCCTTATAGGTTTGCAGCTGCGCATAGGCGCTCCAGATGGTGGCCTCTTCATCGGCTGCGTTTTTTAGCTCCATCAAGCCCAGAGGTAGCCCGTTCACAAACACCACGATATCCGGCCGCCGGTTGTGCTGCCCTTCCACCACACTGAACTGGTTGACCGCCAGCCAGTCGTTGGACAGCACATGGTCAAAGTCCATCAACCGCACAAAGTCACCAGCAATGCTGCCATCGGCCCGTGGGTATTCCACCGGCACGCCATCGCGCAGCATTTTGTGAAAAGCGCGGTTAGTCTGCTTAAGCGACGGCATACCCACACGCAGCACCTTGCGCAACGCATCCTCCCGCGCATCTTCGGGGATGGCCGGGTTCAATCGCCGAATGGCATTACGCAAACGCCCCACCAGTACCACATCGCTAAACGAATCCCGCTCCGCCGCCGCCTCACCCGGTGCCATCTCTGGCCCGTGGCCAATAGCGTAGCCTAGCTCGCCCAGCCATTGCAGGGCGGCTTGTTCTACGGTGGACTCGTTCAGGCTCATTGGGTGGGCAAAACTGGTAAACTCAAGTTTAAGTGGGTTGGGGATTCTCGGCCGGCGTTATAGCTCTGGTGGGTTCATCGGGGCTTTTCGCTTTGTGGGGCACTCATTTGTGCAGAGACTGCGTCGCGCAGTAAGCCTGCCGCTCATGCGTAGGCGTGGTTGGGAAAGCCAAGGAGAGCTGGCGATCACGTACCAATTTTGTCAAATATTGATCGCGTAAGGTATCTGGCTTGCGGTCCACCAGCTGCGCTAGGCTGCTTAGTGTCACAAAGCGCCCTGTGCAAATACTCAAAATCACCTGAATCAAGCTGTCTCTGTCTACACGCCCTTTAGCGCGCGGTTCTTTGGCGATCAACTCTAAGTTTTGGCGCAGAACTTCTGATAATTTATCCAAGTCATCCACAATCGGTAAAGGTAACTGGCTAGCTAGTAGGCAGCCATCGGCATCCCGTTTACCTGCTAAATCGGCAGGCTGGGCAGCCAAATTCGGGGAGCTACCCGCCAAATTCGGGGAGCTCGGGCTCAAATTCGGGGAGCTGTCGGCCAAATTCGGGGAGCTGGCGGCCAGGACAGGATCATTGGCAGCAATTTCAGCCGTAGCACCAAACACCTCGTTGGGTGAGGGTAAACCCGCCCCTGAAAGGCAATACACCGCACCTCGGCCAGCGTTGTGTGTTTCTAAAAAACCATCTTGAACTAACTTTTTAAGCAAGCTTGTGGCATCACCGCGATGCAGGCTCGTCATCTCGCGCACGCGGGCATGCGTCACAGTTTTCTCAGAAACTGCGGCCGCCAAAGTCAAGCGCTCGGCTTGGGTAAGTGCATCAAATTTTGCGCCAAAAGCGGCTTGAAGGCTGGCGATCAAGTCTTTCGGCAGCAAATCCACCATGCGCAATTCCATCAACGTTTGGTTGTAAGGCTCAATGCGTTCATACAGCGCGGGCGCACGCCAATGCTGCGAGGCCCAGCCACCGTAGATCTTGGGAATACCCGAACCCGCCTGTTCACCCACACCTACGAGCCGAAACATCTTGTGCAGCGTGCGGTTGCGGCAATCATGTTCGCCGCCTTGTATCGCCACCTCGGGGGGTATACGCATCAAGCCTGGATTGCGAAAGCCAAACATATCTGGCCGCTTAACCACCAACACCGAAGCCCGGTCTGAATAATCTGCATGCGCCATGGCATTGGCCAATGCCTCGCGCAGCGCCACATGCACCGGTGTCTCATCCTCGCGCTGGCCATTCTTCAATGTGAAGGGCACTTTCAAATCCGCCGTGAGCTTCAAATACACCTTGCGATAAAAATCATACAAATTACCAGACCATTTGCCATCCAGCGTCAGCCGATCCTTCCAGCGCTGCTCAATTTTCGCCTCTGGCCGCTCCTGGTAGTCCAGCATATAGTTGGGCAGATCTTCTTGAATCGCTGTCATCCAGCCAAACATCAACAGCCCCGCCAAAGTCAGCCCGCTCTCGCCCGTTTCGCGGTCTTTGCGCCAGCCGCCCAGTTGCCGCAAAAATTCACCATCTTCCAATGCATTCCAAGGATGCGCGGGCTCGCGGTTGGCAAACACCTGCCGATAAGCGCGAAAAGTCTCCATGCACAAATCATCAAAGCCATAGCCGCGCAAAATGCGGTCATCACGGCTATCCTCCACCTGCTCCGCAATCATGCGGCGCACCTCCTCATCAGGCAGCGCGCGATCTCCGTCGTTCAGGCGACGATAGGTGTGCCCAGCAAAAGGATTGGTGGTGAGGTGCACAGGGCGCTGCTGCCGCTTGGCGCGCGGAATCTGAATCACTATCACATTGCGCCCTTGCCAGATTAGCTCGCGCACGGAATCATCGGTCAGCAAATTCGCGCTCACCTTTTGCCGATTGTTCAAGCCATCAAACAAATCCCTGCGCACCTTGGCTACATCGTGTACACCCTCCACGGAAAACTGCCCTTGCTTTTCTCGCAAACCAAATACCACAATGCCGCCATCGGTATTGGCGAAAGAGCTGTAGGTCGGCCAAAAATCTTCAGGTACCGCGCCGCGCCCATCGCGCCCCGCAGCGAGCTTGCATTCCAAATCCACCGATTCGCGCAGCAGCGCTAAATCTTCGAGAGAGGTGATGTCCATCATGCCAAAGCCGCTTCCAATTCTTGCCCCATTGATGTTACGCGCAACTCACCGCTCAGCAGCTTGGGCAGAAGTGTGTCGCGCAGGGTGGCGAGGGTGCGGGATTCTTGGGAGTTAGCTTGTATGCGGGCGAAAAACGGCGTGACAGCTTGGTCAAATGCCGTGGCTATACGCAGATCAGGCACAACTACTGGATGCCTCTCGGAGAATATGACAAAGGCGAAATTCTTAATCCCAGTGGTACCAGTTTCGTACTGCGAGAGATCCCCTGAATCGTAGAGCTGCCGCAGCCAGAGATAGACATACTTTGAGAGCGCTGGTGATTTGAGTTTTACGATGCGACAGAAGTTAGAGGCGACTAGCGGTTTACCAAGACTTTCCAAGAGGGCGTTGGATGCCAACACTGGCCTGCCAGTGCATTGCGTGGGGCTACCCCCTGAAATTTCGATAACGAGATCCCCATCTGCGAGTTGCCGCTTATCGACACTCGATTGCTTGAGGAATCGTGTTGGCATCTTTCCAACGCCACCACTCTGGAGCGAAGGAATGTCTGCACCGCGAATGCAATAGCACGAGACAGTCTCGTCGTCGGTTGCCTCGGTTGCCCCCCAGTCTCCACCAATGACGAACTTGGTCAACTCATCTAACACTCCTACTTTCCAGCCACGGGGAACATGACCAGCATTCGAGTCTTGGAAAGAATCAGGAAATAGTGCGGCGGTGGCTGGGTCTAGGGCGGTGGGGTGGCGACCGTCTAGCTTGGCACGGACGGGATCGAAATCTACGAACCAGCTTTGGAACAGCGCTCGCGCCATGGCCTCCAGCGTGGCATTCATCCGCCGGTTCAACTCGATCTTGTCGTCCAGCGCTCCTAGCACTGCTGCGATTGCTTTTTGCTCGGCGAGGGGTGGGAGCGCAAAGGCGAAATCCTTTATCTGCCTACCGCTGATATGCGGAACCGCTGTGCCTGTCGTGATGGCATGAATATGCTGCGTGAACTCTCGGCTGCCGATGAGATACCTAAGGAATCCATTGTCGAGGTTCTGCCCGCCTCTAAGCCTCGCCGTCCGCTGCACGAGCAAGCACGGCAGGTCGTATTTGGAAATCGCCGCATACTTCAGCCCGGCCTCAATCCAAGGACGATCCATCGCCAGAACCACATCGCCTTCACGAAGCTGAAACAAGTCGTGCTCCGCAGTCTCCGATGCCAGCCACTTCTTCACGCCGTCCCAGCGCATCGAGCCTTGGACAATGTTGTCGCCGCGAACCAAGCGAATGCTGTCGGTAGCGTCGGTGTAGCGTTCGCTTTGGAATGGAAATCCTGTCAGTAAATCGACCTTGGCTCCGAGCGTTGTCTCTTCCCAATCACCTGCCATAACCCAGCCCCGTCAAGTTGGCATTAATGGCTTGCTCCAGCTTCGCAGACTCTGCAAACTGCGCTTGCAGCTCGGCCACCAAACGCGGCATTTTTTCTTCAAACGGCTCGCCATCATCTTCCACCTCTTCCGCGCCCACATAGCGCCCCGGTGTGAGCACATGGCCATGGGCGGCGATCTCTTGCGTGGTGGCGGATTTGCAGAAGCCAGCGATGTCTTGGTAGGCAGTGCTGGCTTGGTCGCCGCGCCAAGCATGGTACGTGCTGGTGATTTTGTCTAAATCGGTATCGGTCAGCTCGCGGTGGACGCGGTCGATCAATGTGCCCATTTTGCGGGCATCGATGAAGAGTGTTTGTTTGCGGCGGTCGCGCAGGCCGCGTTTGGCGTCTGCTTTTTTGCTTTTGGCTAAGAACCAAAGGCACACGGGAATTTGCGTGCTGTAGAAAAGCTGGCCGGGCAGGGCGACCATGCAGTCCACCAAGTCGGCGTCGATGATGGCTTTGCGAATCTCTCCTTCGCCGCTCTGGTTGGACGACATGCTGCCGTTGGCCAGCACGAAGCCTGCGTAGCCGTTGGGTGCAAGGTGGTGGATGAAATGCTGCACCCAAGCAAAGTTGGCATTGCCTTTGGGTGGCGTGCCGTACTGCCAGCGCACATCGTCGTCTTTGCGAAACCAGTCGCTGTCGTTGAAGGGTGGGTTGGCTATGACGTAGTCGGCGCGCAGGTCGGGGTGTTGCACGTTGCGAAAAGTGTCGGCGTTTTCTTTGCCAAAATCGGCCTCGATGCCGCGCAGGGCGAGGTTCATCACGGCCAGGCGGCGGGTGGTGGCGTTGCTTTCTTGGCCGTAAATGCTGATGTCGCCTAGCTTGCCGCCATGGCTTTCGACAAACTTTTCGCTCTGCACAAACATGCCGCCCGAGCCGCAGGCCGGGTCATAAATGCGGCCTCTGTAGGGGGCGAGCATTTCCACCAAGCAGCGCACCACGCAACTGGGCGTGTAAAACTGGCCGCCATTTTTGCCTTCGGCGCTGGCAAAGCGGGTGAGAAAGTATTCATACACGCGGCCCAGCAGGTCTACGCTGCGGTGGGTTTTTTCGCCTTCGCTGGCGGCGGTGAGCTCGATGGTGGCGATCAAGTCTATCAGCTCGCCCAGGCGCTGCTTGTCCAGGCCGGGGCGGGCGTAGTCTTTGGGCAGCACACCTTTGAGGCGGGTGTTGTCGCGCTCAATAGCCACCATGGCATCGTCGATGGTTTTGCCAATGCTGGGCTGCTTGGCCTGCGCTTGCAGGTGCGCCCAGCGGGCTTCTTGGGGCACCCAGAAGACGTTTTCGGCTTTGTATTCGTCTTGGTCTTCGGGGTTGGCACCCGCGTAGTCGCCTTGGGCAGCCAGCAGCTTGGTGCGGTGCTCTTCAAAGGTGTCAGAGATGTATTTAAGGAAGACGAGGCCGAGCACGACGTGCTTGTATTCGGCGGCGTCCATGTTGTTGCGCAGCTTGTCTGCGGCCAGCCAGAGCTTGGCCTCAAAACCGATGGTGGCGCTGGAATCGCTCTTTCTGTTGGGCGCTTTTGCCATCAGTGGGCCTTGGGGAGTGTGAGGGTGTACATGGACGCTGCGGAGCTCTGGTCAAAGGTGTAATGGATGGATTGTGCCGCATTACGGTGCGCCTAAAGATCGCAGACTATTTTAGGAATGAAATATGCCTCTAGCCCAACAGAATATCGCGGGAGCAGCTCCTATTTTTGTAGTGATTACACCCGCGCGAAACCGAGCGACGTAGCGTGGCTAGGCCAGGCGAGGGATCTTCAAACTATGCTACTTTTGCGCAGTGGCGGCCAAGTAGCGCGCCTTGTTTTCCGCGTTGGGTGGGTACAAACCAGGCAGCGAAGCACCTTTTTCTACCTCACCCATGATCCAGTTCTCAAGGCGTTCTTGCTCGGGGGCCAGCACCAGCATTTCATCCAAAAGGTCGGCGGGAATGAGTACTGCGCCGTCGTCGTCCACCACGATCACGTCACCCGGAAACACCGCCACGCCGCCGCAGCCGATGGGTTGCTGCCAGGCTACAAATGTGAGGCCCGCTACAGAGGGTGGCGCTGCTGCGCCGCTGCACCACACGGGCAGGCCGGTGCCCAGCACGCCTGCTACGTCGCGCACTACGCCGTCCGTCACCAGCGCCGCCACATGGCGCTTGCCCATGCGGGCGCACAAGATGTCGCCAAAAATTCCAGCGTCCTGCACGCCCATGGAATCGACCACGGCAATGCAGCCTGCGGGCATGTCTTCAATGGCGGCGCGGGTAGAGATGGGCGATGCCCATGACGCGGGCGTAGCCAGGTCTTCGCGCGCGGGTACAAAGCGCAGCGTGAAGGCGCGGCCCACCAGGCGCGGCTGGCCGGGGCGCAGGGGCTTGGTGCCGCGCAGCCATACATTGCGCAGGCCTTTTTTCAGCAAGATGGTGGTGAGCGTGGCAGTGGTGACCTGGCTCAGAATTTCGACCGCTTTGGGGTCGAGCTGCATGTGGATAGGACTGGACATTGGATGCGCTTTCTGTTGACTCGTGGGGGAGGTTTTGAGTGGGGTTCGCGGCGCTAGGGCAAGCTCAGGGTAAAAGGTTCTATAGATTCGGCTCTTTGAAGTAAGAACCGTTCACCCTGAACCTGTCGAAGGGTTCACGAAGACTTCGACAAGCTCAGTCCGAACGGAGGTTTTAGACTTCATGGGGCCGGATCAATAAGTAAACTGCGTTGGGCAGCGGGTAAGCTCTTAGGTGATCTGTGCCAAACG
>JANMTF010000151.1:0-28025 GCA_031390175.1 Polaromonas sp. | reverse complement strand
TACATCGGGCGAATACCAATCACCGCCGCCGCTACGTCCATGTCGCGAATGGCCATCCACTCCCGGCCAATCGCGCCGCGCACCAGGTTTTTGGCCAACAGGGCAAACACTACCAAGAAGCCCAGGCAGAACAGATATTTGTCTAGCGGGGTATCGATCTTCCAGCCAAACAATTGCAGGTTAGACACTGACACCGAGCCCGACGCGGTGTTGTTAGTAAACCATTTCACCCGCAAAAATGCCCAGTCGCAAAAGAACTGCGCCGCCAGCGTGGCAATGGCCAAGTACAGCCCGCGCACCCGCAAGCTGGGGATGCCAAAAAACATGCCCACCAGGGTGGCAAAAAACCCGCCCATCAGCAGCGCCGCAATCACCGGCATGCCGTCAATGCGCACATAAAAATTGTACGCAGCATAGGCGCCCACCGCCATGAACGCGCCAGAGCCCAACGAGATTTGCCCGCAGTAGCCCACCAAGATGTTCACGCCAATCGCAGCCAGGGCCAAGATCAGGAAGGGAATAAAAATAGCTTTGAAAACATATTCTGATGCCATCATGGGCACCAAGATAAACGCCACAGCCAGTATCAGCGCCATCGCAATACGGTCTTGCGTGATGGGCAGGATTTGCTGGTCAGAGCGGTAGCTGGTTTTAAATTGGCCGTTTTCGCGGTAAAACATAGTGGTCTCTTATTCTCAAACTTCGTAGCCAATCAGACGCGGTCAATAATCTTCTCGCCAAACAAACCCTGCGGTCTGAACAGCAAAAACACCAGCGCCAATACATACGCAAACCAAATTTCAATGCCGCCGCCCACCATGGGGCCGAGGTACACCTCAGATAATTTTTCGCCTACGCCAATAATCAGCCCGCCAATAATCGCACCCGGCACTGAAGTGAGGCCACCCAAAATCACCACCGGCAGTGCGCGCAGCGCGACGGTGGCCAGTGAGAACTGCACGCCCAGCTTGCTGCCCCAAATCATGCCGGCCACCAAGGCCACCACACCGGCCACGCACCAGACAATCACCCAAATGCGGTTGAGTGGAATACCAATCGACTGCGCCGCTTGGTGGTCGTCTGCCACTGCGCGCAGGGCGCGGCCCGTAGTGGTTTTCTGGAAAAACACGGAGAGCAGGGCCACCAAGGTGGCTGCAATGGCCGCAGCGATCAGGTCTTCCTTGTTGATCAAAATGCCGCCAGGGAACATGCTCTCCAAGGCCATGATCGGCTCTTTGGGCATGCCAATGTCGATCTTGTAAATGTCGCTACCAAAAATGGTTTGGCCCAGGCCATCCAAAAAGTAGCTGATGCCCAAGGTGGCCATCAGCAAGGTTGCGCCTTCTTGGTTGACCAAGTGGCGCAACACCAATTTTTCAATCACCCAAGCCACCACAAACATCACCACCGCAGCAATCGCAAAGGCGGCAATATTGGCTACGACCTTGTTTTCAATGCCTGTCCACTGCGGAATCCACTCGGCAAAACGTGCCATCGCCAGTGCGGCAAACAGCACCATCGCACCTTGGGCAAAGTTGAATACGCCAGAGGCTTTGAAGATCAGCACAAAGCCCAGCGCTACCAGTGAGTACAGCATGCCTGCCATCAGGCCGCCCAACAATGTTTCTAAGAAAAATCCCATTATTTGCTCCCCCCCTTTGCTGTCTCGCTACGCGAAACAGCCTCCCCCCTGACAGGGGGCGCCGCTAGTGGCCTGGCAAAGCCAGTTCCACGGCGGCTGCTTGTAAAGGCGCGCTTTATATTGGAGTTGTTCATGTCAGTGACTCGTTCCTAAATAGGCTTTGATAACTTCGGGGTTGTTGCGCACCTCTTGCGGTGTGCCGTCGCCGATGATCTTGCCGTAGTCCAGCACCACCACGCGGTCAGAGATGTCCATCACCACGCTCATGTCGTGTTCAATCAACACCACGGTGGTGCCAAACTCGTCGTTCACGTCCAGTACAAAGCGGCACATGTCCTGCTTTTCTTCCAGGTTCATACCGGCCATCGGCTCGTCCAGCAGCAGCACCTGCGGCTCCATGGCCAGTGCGCGGCCCAGGTCGACGCGCTTTTGCAGGCCGTAGGGCAGTTGGCCCACCGGGGTTTTGCGAAAGGGCTGAATCTCTAAAAAGTCGATGATCTGCTCCACATATTCGCGGTGCTTGATCTCTTCGCGCTCGGCCGGGCCAATGCGCAGGGCCTGCATAAAGATATTGCTCTTGATCTTGAGGTTGCGCCCCGACATGATGTTGTCCAGCACGCTCATGCCTTTGAACAGTGCCAGGTTTTGGAAGGTGCGCGCCACACCCATCACCGCGACCTCGTGGCTGTTCATGTGGGTGAAGGTTTTGCCTTTGAAGGTAATGCTGCCTTCTTGCGGCGTGTACACACCGTTGATGCAGTTGAGCATGGACGACTTGCCCGCCCCGTTAGGCCCAATGATGGCGCGAATCTCATGCTCACGCACGTTAAAGCTAATATCCGTCAACGCCTTCACGCCACCAAAACGCAGGGAGATGTTTTTGACGTCGAGAATGACGTCACCAATTTTTTTACTCATAGGGGGCTCGCGGCTCTGAGTGAAGAGGGGGAGGGGAGGGGGAGTTTTTGAACGCAGAGGGCGCGAAGGTTACGCAGAGAGCGCAGAAAAAATACAAAAAAGAAGACAAAATTGAATACAAAAAAGAAAACAGAATTTAATATTAAGGATGTTTCAACAAACAATTCTCTTAAAATTTTTGGTATTCTTTTCTCCATCTTCTTTTGCGCCCTTTGCGAAACCTTCGCGCCCTTTGCGTTCAAAAAGTCCCCGCACCCGGTATTCAAAACGTAGTTCATGCTGCCACCTTCACCGGAGTAAAAGTCTTGGCATCGGATATCTTCAAAGTAGCCGACACCGACCCACTGCGGCCGTCTTCAAACTTGACCACGGTTTCAATAAACTGCGAAGTCGCGCCGTTGTACAGCCCGTCAATCAGGGGCTGGTACTTCTCGGCAATAAAGCCACGGCGGACTTTGTTGGTGCGGGTGAGTTCACCGTCGTCTGCGTCCAGCTCTTTGTGCAATACCAGGAAGCGGCTGATCTGGCTGCCTGCCAGCATGGTGTCTTGGCTTAAATCAGCGTTCACGCTCTCTACGCATTCTTTGATGAGCTGGTAGACCTCGGCCTTCTGCGCCAAATCGGTGTAGCCTGCGTAGGGCAGGTTGCGCCGCTCGCTCCAGTTGCCCACCGCATCGAAGTCGATGTTCAGCATCACGGCTACGCGGTCGCGGCCATCGCCGTAGGCTACGGCTTCTTTGATGTGCGGGAAGAACTTAAGTTTGTTTTCTACATACTTGGGGGCAAACATCGCGCCGTCGTTGGCACCGCCGGCTATGCGGCCCACGTCTTTCACGCGGTCGATAATTTTCAGGTGGCCGTGAGCGTCGATAAAGCCTGCGTCGCTGGTGTGGTACCAGCCATCCAAGGTTTTCACTTCGGCCGTAGCCGTGGGGTTTTTGTAGTATTCCTTCAGCAAACCGGGGCTCTTGACCATGATCTCGCCGTTGTCGGCCAGTTTGATTTCAACGCCGTCAATCGGTATGCCTACGGTGTCGGCGCGGGCGGCGTTGTCGGGCTGCAGGCAGACGAACACGGCAGTCTCGGTGCTGCCGTACAGCTGCTTGAGGTTGATTCCAATCGAGCGGTAGAAGGTGAACAAGTCGGGGCCAATCGCCTCGCCTGCGGTGTAGGCCACGCGCACGCGGCTCATGCCCAGGTTGTTGCGCAGGGGGCCGTACACGCACAGGTTGCCCAGCGCGTACATGATGCTGTCGCCCAGGCCTACGCTCTCGCCATTCATCTTGGCGGGGCCTACGCGCTTGGCCACTTCCATAAATTTTTTGAACATCGCGCGCTTGATGCCACCTGCGTCTTCCATGCGAATCATCACACTGGTGAGCAGGCCTTCAAACACACGCGGTGGCGCAAAGTAATAGGTGGGGCCGACTTCTTTCAGGTCGATGGTGATGGTGGCCGCACTCTCGGGGCAGTTGACCACATAGCCGCAGGCCAGCCACTGCGCGTAGCTGAAAATGTTTTGCCCAATCCATGCCAGCGGCATGTAGGCCAGCACTTCTTCGGCGCTGGTGAGCTTGTCAAACTTGGCACCTGCCATGGCGCGGTCTAGCAAGGTGTGGTGGGTGTGCACCACGCCCTTGGGGTTGCCGGTGGTGCCGCTGGTAAAAAACATCGCACCCACGTCATCGGGCTGTACCTTGGCCACTTCGGCTTTGTAAAAGCCGGGGTTGGCTTTGGCAAAGGCCGCGCCGCTTTGCAGCAAGGTGTCGATAGCCGCTAAGCCCGGCTCGTCGTAGTTGCGCAGGCCGCGCGGGTTGTCATAGTAGATATTGGAGATCTGCGGACACTTCTCACGTATCTCGGTCAGCTTGTCCACCTGCTCCTGGTCTTCTACCACCGCAAAACGCACGTCGGCGTTGTTGATGGGGAACACGCACTCTGCGCCCGCTGCGTCTTGGTACAGCGGCACGGGTATCGCACCCAGCGACTGCGCGGCGAGCATGGTGGCGTACAGGCGCGGGCGGTTGGAGCCGATGACTACCAAGTGCTCGCCACGTTGCAAACCAGCTTGGTGCAAACCGCAGGCCATGTGCTCGGCCATGGTGGCCAGCTGCTGCCATGTGGTGGTTTGCCAAATGCCGTATTCCTTCTCGCGCATGGCAGGGGCCTCGGGCCGCTCGCTCGCATGCTTTAAAAGTAATTCTGGAAAAGTCGCCATAGCGGTGAAAGCCTCTTGTTAGCCGTGTATCGACGCAGCGTTTATTTGCCTGTTGCAGCGACTGTATGCTTCACTTTGACGTTATGATGTCTGTTGGACGACATTTTTGGGTTTGCCCTAGGAAGTGTTTACCCTAGTTTGTGTCGCCCTGGCACCTATGATTGACTTTATATGACAAAACAGGCCCCCGTAGAGCTCAGTTTGCACCAGCGCCGCCGCGCGCCCACGGCGCTAGAGCTGCAAGCCATACCTTGGCTAGGCGTGCTCAGCGCGCAAGAGCACCTGCGCGCCTGCGCCGCGCTACAGGTGGGCGAGGCCGGGTCAGGCGACTATGTGTGCCGCTTTGGCAAGCCCGTCACGTACTGGTTTGGTCTGATCGACGGCCTGCTGAAGATGAGCAATGAGACGGCAGACGGGCGCAACATCACCCTCATCGGCGTGCCGCCCGGCGGCTGGTTTGGCGAGGGCACAGTGCTCAAGCAAGAAAACTACCGCTACAACATCCAAGCCCTGCGCCCTAGTGTGGTGGCTGGCATACCGGTAGAAACCTTCCATTGGTTGCTAGACCACAGCATTGGCTTTAACCGTTATGTCATGAACCAGCTCAACGAACGCCTAGGCCAGTTTATCGCCGCCCGCGAGAGCGACCGCAACCCCAACCCCGATGCAAGGGTAGCCTCGGGCCTGGCCAGCATGTTTAACCCCGTGCTACACCCCCGCATGGGCGACGTGCTGCGCATCACCCAGCAAGAGCTCGCCTATCTGGTAGGGCTGTCGCGCCAGCGCGTGAATGAAGCGCTCCGCACCCTGCAAGCGCGCGGGCTGGTACGGCTGGAGTATGGTGGGCTGAAAGTACTGGACATTGCTGCGCTGCGCACGGCGGTGTTTGATTAGGCGCGCTGCATTTTATGGAATAGTAGGCCGTTAGCCCAATAGAGTATTGCGGGAACAGCTACTAAATACATAGTAAATTCCCCACTCTCAGCTTGCTTCTTGAAAATAAAGCACCTCTAAATCTGCATTAAGCATGCCTCAGGCATGCAGAGCTTCAATTGATTTTGGATTAAAGGCCACAATTTTTAGAAGAGCGCGGGCAGGCCCTGTGGGTCTGGTGCGGTGCTGCTCCCAGTTTTGCAAGGTGCGCAAGTTCACGCCAATGAGTTTGGCAAACTGGCTTTGGCTGATCTGCGCGGCTTCGCGGATCTCGCGCACGTCGGGGGTAGGCAGATCGATCTCTACCGCACCACGCACGCGCTTGCCCGCTATGTGCTGCTTCATCTCTTGCACGCCTTTGAGG
Organism: Polaromonas sp.; assembly: GCA_031390175.1. GTDB lineage: Bacteria > Pseudomonadota > Gammaproteobacteria > Burkholderiales > Burkholderiaceae_C > JAAFIP01. The sequence continues at coordinate 21,950 of JANMTF010000151.1, read as the reverse complement.
AGTTGGTCGAAGTGTTGTTTATCCATGAAGCAAGTATTTTTTTGCGTTGTTGCAGCGAATTTTTGGTGAAAATAGTGCTCGCAGCCCTTATTTTTATTGTATAAAAAGCTACTGTAAATATAGCGCTTAAATTGAAATCAATGCAGCCTGCACCGTTCAAGCCATCGCCAATTCCACCCGCTTACCCGCTCGCGCCGCTAGCGTGATGAGCATGTCCAGGCTGAATTTATCCCACTTGCCACGCACCAGGTCGCTTACGCGCGACTGGCCAATGCCAAACTGCTCGGCGGCTTGTACCTGGCTCCAGCCGCGCTCTTCAATCAGCAGGCGCAGCCGCCCCATCAGGTCGGCGCGCAGGGCCAGCACCGCTGCGTCGCCGGGTGCAAAACCCAGGTCGGTAAACACGTTGCCGCTGGACGCGGTGACCATTGCGTCAGGGTTCTTCTTGCTTTTTGCCATGTTGCACTCCAATCAGTTTGTAGCGTTTAGCCGCCAGTTCAATATCAGGCTGCGCTGTCTTGGGTGTGGTTTTTAAAAAGCAATGCAGCACATACACCGCGTCTGCTTGCTTGGCCACATAAATCACCCGCCACTGGCCTTGCACCTTTACCCATATCTCATACGCCCCTGCGCCCACGGTGGGCATGGGCTTGAAGTCCGATGGCATCAGCCCAAGTTGCACTTGCCAAAGCTCAAAACCCGCCTCGCGCTTGGCTAATTCAGGGAAGCTAGCCAAGGCCAGCTGGCTGTCTCCCATGAATTTGAGGTTTTTCATGGATATTATTATCTAACTATTGAGATATTTGTCAAGGGCTCACTGCCACCCTGCAAGCACTCGGCTTGGTGCGGCTGGAATATGGGGGGGGGGGCGAAGGTGCTGGATATTGCAGCGCTGTGCACGGCGGTGTTTGATTAAACTTTTGATGCTTTTAGGCTTCTAGCCCAATAAAATATTGCGGGAGCAGCTACTAAATGCATAGTAATTTCTCCACCCCCGGCCTGCTTCTTAAAAGTGACGTGCCTCTAAATCTGCAATAAGCATGCATCACGCATGCAGAGCTTCAATAGATTTTGGATTAAAGGCCACAATTTTCAGCAAGGCGCGCGCGGGCCGTGTGGGTCTGGTGCGGTGTTGCTCCCAGTTTTGCAAGGTGCGCAGGTTCACGCCAATGAGTTTGGCAAACTGGCTCTGGCTGATGTGCGCGGCTTCGCGGATTTGGCGCACGTCGGGGGTTGGCAGCTCGGTCTCTACCGCGCCGCGCACGCGCTTGCCAGCCATGTGCCGTTTCATTTCCTCCACGCCTTTGACGAGTTGGTCGAAGTGTGGTTTATCCATGGATCATGTCCTTGATGGCTGGTGCGGCTGGAATACGGCGGGCTGAAGGTGCTGGACAGTGCGGCGCTGCGCACGCGGGGTTTGATTAGGGATGCAAATTTTATAGACTATTTGGTCTCTAGCCCAATAGAATATTGCGCGAGCAGCTATGAAATAAGAAGTAAACAGCGGGCGGCACGCACACCGCCCCGCCGATGTAGCCTACTTACTCCTCCATCGCTACCCCATCCCGGGCCAGGGACTGGTGGTTGCGGTGGCTGCGCAGGCGGCCCAGGGTGTTGTCCAGCGCGCTCTTGAGCTTGTCGCTGGCTCCCCGGAAGGCGGCGTCTTGCGTGGGCGCATGGTGGCTGACGACGACGGGCTGGTGGTGTGCCAGGCGTGCCTCCATGGTGCAGCGGGTGTCGCCGCCCGCCTTGCTGGCGGACTCGTTGCTGAGGTGTACCTCCACGCGGGTGAGATCGCCCTTGAAGTGGACCAGCGTGTCCAGGAGCTCGGCCTGCGCCCACCGCGCCAGAGAGTCCGTGTTTTCGATGCCGTTGCTGGTATTGACTTGGATTTGCATAGTGAAATTCTCCTGGGTGGAAGGGTTGCGAAGCGGTCTCATGCCTCAGTGCCACGTTACCACGGATGGCTCGATAGCAGGGGTCGCAAGCGTGCATTGTGGTTTTGCGGTTTTACAGCATAAAATAGGCTTCTAGCCCATATAAATATAGCGTAAGCAGCTAGTGAAAATATAGCAACCACATATGATCGAACCCGTAAGACTGAACAAACGCATGGCCGAGCTGGCGCTGTGCTCGCGCCGCGAGGCGGACGACTGGATTGCACGCGGCTGGGTGCTGGTGAACGGCGCGCCTGCGGTGATGGGCGTGAAGGTGCTGCCCAGCGACAAGATCGAGGTGGACAAACGCGCCACGGGCGCGCAGGCGCAGCAGGTGACGGTGCTGCTGCACAAGCCGATTGGCTATGTGAGCGGCCAGGCCGAGGACGGGTATGAGCCCGCCATCGTGCTGGTGAACCCGCGTTTTCACTGGATTGGCGACCCAACCAAGATTCACTTTCAGGGCAGCCATTTGAAAAGTCTGGCTCCCTCGGGCCGCCTGGACATTGACTCTACCGGTTTGCTGGTACTCACACAAGATGGCCGTGTAGCGCGCCAGCTGATTGGTGAAGACTCGGATATGGAAAAAGAATATTTGGTGCGCGTGAGCTACCAGGTGGCCCCGCAGCGGGTGACAGAGATGCCCGGCGCAGCCACCCACGGCAGGCAGGAACCCATCTCGCAAGACGTCCGCAGCGTGTTCCCACCCGCCATGCTGGCGCGCCTGCGCCACGGCCTGTCGCTGGACGGCCAGGCGCTGCGGCCCGCCCAGGTGGACTGGCAAAACCCCGAGCAGCTGCGCTTTGTGCTCAAAGAAGGCAAAAAGCGCCAGATCCGCCGCATGTGCGAGCTGGTGGGGCTACACGTCACGGGCCTTAAGCGTGTTCGCATAGGCAACGTGGCTCTAGGGCAGTTGCCGGTAGGACAGTGGCGATACTTGGCCGCGCACGAGCGGTTCTAGCAGCCTGCCTGCAGTACTTTGTGAATACTATAATGCTACATATACAATAGCTGCTCCCGCAATATTTTATTGGCCTGCAACCCGATTAGTACTTGGATTCCAGTACGAACTGCAACCACGGTTAGTTTAACGGATGCATTTTCAGGTCATAGAACACCTCATGCAGCGCAGATGGCTCAACCTTGCCAGAGGTACATTAAATTGTGCAAATTTATGTACCTCAGTGAATCCCATCAAATTGATGGCTTAATTGGTGCATTAATTAACTAATATTCTAAATTTTTTAGAGCAAAAGTAAAAAATATACCATCTATATAAACTTTGCATGCATAATGCAAAGATGCGCACCTCTTTAGAATTTCCTCCTGCACTGCTCCTTCAGCTCAAGGCACTTGCGGCCCAGCAAAACTGTAGTTTTCGCCAGGTGGTGGTGAGCACGCTCGAGCGTGGTCTCCAGGCGCCAATGGCTTACCCCGCCAAGGCCTTTGGGCTGCCCAGCGTCAGCCTGGGAGCGCCGATGGCGCTGAGCGCGCAGCAGCTCAGAAGCGGTGATTTGAACGCTTATCTGCCCGTACTTTAGAGCCGGGCAGCTCAGCTCCAAACCGCCAACTGATCCATAGAGCAACCGACCAACCACCCTCACCATAGGCGCCACGTATGCCCCGCACAGCCAACAGCCCTAGACCCAAGCGTACGCCACGTGTGAGCACCTTGAACTGGGGTGTGCAGGGCGACCTGTTGGATCTGAACGTTTGGTTGGCGCTGGCGGTGCAGGAGCATCCGCACCACGCTGCAGCCTATCGCTACTGGGAAGCGCTGCAAAGTCCTTTGCCAGCCAGTAGTGGCATTGTGCCGTTCAAGCTGTATTTTTGCCGTCAAACCGCGATGGGACTGGTGCATTTGCTGTGCCAAGCTGGTGTGGTGGGCAAGGGGGCGCTCACATTAGACGCCGCTTGGACGCTTTATCAGCGCATTCGCGCACTGCCCAGCACTGGCCTGCTGACGGAGCCGCTGGGCTGCGAAGCGGCGCTGGGGGATATCTTGGCCAGCCAAGACAGCGCGAGCGCCAGCCTATGGCCTAACGCCAACTTGGCCGCGCTGGCGCAAAGCAGCGGCCTGCGCTTGGTGAGTTTTAACCATGACTTGCAGCAGCTGGGGCTGTCCAACTTTCTGCTGCTGCGGGACGACGCTGAAGTGGAGGCTGAGGCTAAAGCGCAGGTTTGGGCAGCAAATAAAGGGGGCCGGTAAGAGAGTGGGGGCAAACCGGGCTTTGACAAAAGCCCCCTATGCCACGGCTGCCTCGTGACATGATCTTCTGCCAGCGCTAGCACACATCCAGCGCTGTGCGCCGAGGCTCAGCGGTTACTTACACCGCTTTCCACATGCCCGGCGGGCACATGGTTGGCGGCAGACTCTACGTGACCGGTTTGATCGTCAAAGAAAAAGTCGGGTTCAAACTCTCGCAAAAACTCGCCTTTAGGCAAACCGCCTAAAAACATCGCTTGGTCGACCTCAATGTTCCAGTTCATCAACGTGCGGATAGCGCGCTCATGCGCGGGGGCGCTGCGGGCGGTGACCAGGGCGGTGCGAATGCGGATCTGCGGGTTACTCTCGCTTTGCAGCCGGTGCAGCGCTTCTAATAGCGGTTTGAACGGGCCGGGTGGTAAAGGTTGGGAGATTTTTTTAGTCTCGTGCTTTTGAAAAGCGGGCAGGCCAGATTTTTGGTACACCCGCTCAGCTTCGTCGCTAAAGAGCACAGCATCGCCGTCAAAAGCGATGCGCACTTCGTTGGGGTAGTTTTCGCCCGCACGTACAGAGCGCGTGGCCACAGTGGCGGCGGCAAACCCGTTGGCTAGCGCAGCACGCACATCTTCAGACTTGGCAGATAAAAATAAATTGGCATGGAGCGGGCGCAGGTAGCGCCAGGGGGATTCGCCGCGCGTAAAGGTGCAGCGTTCAATAGGCAGCTTGTAATGCTGGGCGCTGCGCATTACGCGCAGGCCACTGACCGGGTCGTTGCGCGAGAGGATAACTACCTCGACACGTTGGGCTTCAGGGGTATTGAAGGCGAGCAATTTTTTCACCAACGAGAACGCCACCCCCGGCTTGGCCGGTTGCTCTACGCGCTCTAGCTGATGGCGTATATAGGCTTTATCGTCACCTTGCTCAAACACCTGGTTTTCTTCTTCAAAGTCAAACAGCGCGCGCGATGAGATAGCGACGACCAGCTTGCCTTGTAGGCTTATAGCCATGCAATTTCTCCAGACATGGATCGAGCGCCGCCGGGCCGCCCCAAGGCGCGAGGGCCCCACGCATCGGCAAAGCCGGAGCCCCTTCCCCTGCTTGGGGCAGCGAAGCGCGCGTTGTGACGAGCGTGGGGGCGCATCATTTCACCAGTTGGTTAAGCTGGATGATCGGCAGCAAGACGGCCATCACGATCAGCATCACCACCACGCCCATGGCGACGATCAGCAGGGGTTCCAAAATGGTGGCCAGCGCCATGGCGCGGCGCTGCACTTCGGCGCTAAGCTGGGTGGCGGCGCGTTGCAGCATCACAGGCAGGGTGCCGGTTTGCTCGCCCAGACGGGCAAACATGGCCAGCAGGCCGGGAAAGCGCTTTTTCTGCGCCAGCGCGTTGGCCAGCGGCGCGCCCTCGCGCACCAGCACGATGGCGTCTTGCGCGTCGGCGCGCAGCGAGCGGTTGTTCAGCGTGTCTGCTGCAGCTTGCAGGGCTTTGAGAATCGGCACGCCCGCTGCAGCCAGCATGGCCAGGGTAGAGGCAAAGCGCGCGGCGTTGTAGCCCCTTGCCAGGCGGCCAATGATGGGGATATTCAAAAACGCCGCATCGATTTTCAGGCGCACTTCAGGAATGCGGCGGATGTATACCGCACCCGCTACCAGTAACACCAGCGCCAGCAGCATATACCAGCCGTAGTTTCGCACAAACGCGCTGATGCCCATCATGATCTGCGTGAGAATGGGCAGCGCACGCTTGCTACCGGCAAATACATTAGCCACCTGCGGCACCACGTAGCCCACTAAAAACAGCACGATCACAATGGCCACCAAAGTAACGATGGCTGGGTACAGTGCCGCGCCAATCAGCTTGGAGCGCAAGGCTTGGCGCTCTTCCAGGTCGTCGGCCAGCTTTTCCAGCACGAGCCCCAGGTTGCCTGAGGTCTCGCCAGCGCCGATCACTGCGCAGTAAATATCGTCAAACTCTTTCGGGTGCTGGCCCAATGCCTTGGCAAAGCTGGAGCCTGCGTTGACCTCGGCGCGCAGCGCGGCAACCAGGTTGCGCTGCTTTTCGTCTTCGGTCTCATCGGCCAGGGCCGTGAGCGCCCGCTCCAGCGGCAGGCCTGCGGCTACCAAGCCCGCGACTTGCCGTGTCCATACGGTGAGGGTGGTGGAGTTGAATACCCGGCCCCCAAACAAGGTGATGTTCATGCCGCCGCCTTGGCTGGCATCGTTGGTCACCGCATCCACCGCCATCGGCACCAAAGCTTGCGCGCGCAGTTGGCTGCGGGCCGACTTGGCGCTGTCGGCATCCATCACCCCTTTGCGGGTGTTGCCTTGTGCGTCGAGCGCTTCAAATTGGTAGGCGGGCATGGGCTATGTGCTGGGAATTTAGTCGCGCGTCACGCGCACCACCTCTTCGCGGCTGGTAATGCCATCGGCGATCAGGCGTTCGCCGTCGTCGCGCATCAGAGTCATCCCTGCGGCCAGTGCTGCCGTACGGATGTCGGCCTCCGAGGCTTGGTTGTGCACCATGGCGCGGATATGGTCGTTGCTGGTAAGCAGCTCAAACACGCCGGTACGGCCCTGGTAGCCCATGCTGTTGCAGTGCGTACAACCCGCGCCTTTGCAGTGGGTACACAGTTTGCGCACCAGGCGCTGTGCCAGCACACCTAATAGCGATGAGCTGAGCAAGAAAGGCTCAACGCCCATATCGGTCAGGCGCGTAACCGCGCTGGACGCATCGTTGGTATGCAGCGTGGCCAGCACCAAGTGGCCAGTGAGCGAGGCTTGGATAGCGATCTGCGCGGTTTCAAAGTCGCGGATCTCGCCGATCATGATCACGTCCGGGTCTTGCCGCAAGATGGCGCGCAGGGCTTTGGCAAAAGTCAGGTCGATCTTTGCATTCACTTGGGTTTGGCCCACACCCGCCAGTTCGTATTCAATCGGGTCTTCCACCGTCATGATGTTGGTCTGGCTGGCATCGATTTTTCCCAGGGCTGCATAGAGCGTCGTGGTTTTTCCCGAGCCGGTAGGGCCGGTGACCAAGATAATCCCGTGCGGCTGGCTAATCAGCTGCTCAAACTGCTGCAACACTTTGCCCTGCATGCCCACGGCCTCTAGCGTGAGCTTGTTGCCGCTTTTGTCCAGCAAACGCAGCACCGCGCGCTCGCCGTGCGCGCTGGGCAAGGTGCTCACCCGTACATCGACCGCGCGGGTACCAATGCGCAGGCTGATACGCCCGTCTTGTGGCAGGCGTTTTTCCGATATATCCAGCTCAGCCATGATTTTCAGGCGCGAGATCAGCGCTGCATGCAGGGCGCGGTTGGGCTGCACCACCTCGCGCAGCGTACCGTCTACCCGAAAGCGCACCGCGCTGTGGCGCTCGTAGGGCTCAATGTGGATATCGCTGGCCCCGTCGCGCGCCGCCTGAGTCAGCAAGGCGTTGAGCATGCGGATAATCGGCGCGTCGTCAGAGGTTTCCAGCAAGTCCTCGACGGCTGGCAGCTCTTGCATCATGCGCGTCAAGTCGGCATCAGTTTGCACCTCGCTCACCACCATGGCGGCGCTGGACTCGCCTTGCGCATAGGCGGCGCTGGTGCGCTGGGCCAGCGCGTCGGCGGCAATGGATTCAATACTCAGAGGGGCTGTATGGCTGTATTTGCGCAGCACCTCAGCCACCGCGCTGCGGGGAGAGTTGGGGTGCAGCCATAAGGTGAGATCACCCGCATCGTCTTGCAGCAGCACTTGCTGGGTGCGTGCAAAGGCGTAGGGCAGGGGGTATCTCATGGCCCGCCTTTCTCAATAGGCGCACCCAAGGGGGCTGGTACCGGCTTTTGCACGCCAGAAGGTTGGGTAACCGGACGTTGCGGCGGTAGCACGGGTGATTCATTAATCTTCAGAACCGAACTGGGGTTAGGCTGCGAGTCCTTTTGCAGCACACGCATGATGTCGTAACGGTCTAGGGACAGGCTCTCTGAATCCTGGGCGCTGCGGACCACTACAGGACGCAAAAACACCATCAAGTTGGTCTTCTTGCGTTTACGCGATTCGCTCTTGAACAAGTTACCAAAGATGGGAATGTCGCTCAAGCCAGGCACTCTTTCCTGGCTGTTGTTGAACTCGTCTTGCAGCAAGCCGCCAATCACCACAATCCCGCCGTCTTCCACCAATACACTCGATTCGATCGAGCGTTTGTTGGTGATCAAACCACTGGCCGAGCCTACCGATGCGGGATCGACGTTGGATACTTCCTGGAAAATCTGCATTTTGATCGTGCCGTTTTCACTGATTTGTGGTTTGACCCGCAGCGTCAGGCCAACGTCTTTGCGTTCAATAGTTTGGAACGGGTTGACGGACCCGCCTGTTCCACCCGCTCCGGTATTGGTGAACTGCCCTGTCACAAAGGGCACGTTTTGGCCAATGACAATCTTGGCTTCTTCGTTATCCAAGGTCAGCAAATTGGGTGTGGACAGCACGTTGCCATCCCCGGAGGTTTGCAAAAAGTTGGCCAGCAAACCCAGCACATAAGTGCCTCCCAGATCGCGCACCAAGCCAAAGTTAAAACCTTTGCCCGGAAGCACTGTGCCAGTGCTGGCACCCACACCCAGACCAATGATGTTGTTGCCCCCGCCGCCAAAGTTGGTGCCTAAAACGCCAATATTCTTATCGCCTTTGTTGCCCAGCACGTTTTGCCATTGGATGCCGAATTCAGCCGCCTTGTCGCTGTTGACCTCGGCAATCAAACTCTCCACGTACACCTGTGCACGGCGCGTGTCCAACATGTCAATGACAGCACGAATTTGGCGAAACTGCGGCTGACTGGCGGTGATGATCAGGCTGTTGGTGGCTGGGTCGGCCTGGATATTACCGCCTGTGGAAGGCAACGCGTTTTGCGATGTAGGCGATGTGGCTGCGCTGGCTCCGGCAGCAACCGCGGCTGGTTGTGGGGCAGCCACTGTGCCGCCGCCGCCAGCGGATGCTGCGCCCGAGGTATTGGCCGCCAAAGCCGCGCGCAAAGTAGCCGCTACCCGGGTAGCGTCTGCGTTTTTCAGATACACCACATGGATGTTGCCCGAGTTCAGGGCCGACGAGGGTTGGTCTAGTCTCTGCACCAGCGATTTGATGATCTGCAGGCGCGCAGGATTGGCCGCGCGAATGATGATGGAATTGCTGCGCGGTTCGGGCAGGATGGTGGTTCTAAAAGACGTATCGGCTTGGCCAGCGGCAGCGCCTGGGACGGAGCCGCCTTCAGACAGGCGCAGCAGTAGCGGAACCAAATCGGCAGCTACAGCATGTTGCAGGGTAATGATCTCCAGGTCGGTGGCGTTGGCTACGTCCAGCGTGGCGATGATGCGCGACAGGCGCTGCAAATTGTCGGCGTAGTCTGTAATGATGAGCGAGTTGTTGCCGGGGTTGACGTTGATGGTGTTGTTGGGACTGATCAGGGGACGCAGGATCGGCACCAGGTTGTTCGCGGTTTCATAGTTCAAACGGAAAATCTGGGTCGAAATTTGGTTGCCACCTACGCGCGCTTCGCTGGTGGTGACCGAGCCACCTTGCAGCTTGGCATCAGCCTCGGGCACTATTTTGGAGATGCCCCCAGCCTCCACCACCGTAAAACCTTGAAAGCGCAGCATCGCCAAAAACTGGTTGTACGCTGCAGCGGTGCTGAGCGGTTTGTCGCTGCTCAGGTTCATCGTGCCCTTGACGCGCGGATCGACCACGATGTTGCGGTTGGTCATCACGCCCATGGTGCGAGCTACTTCAGCGATCTCGGCGTTGACGAAATTGAGAGTAACGCCTTGGGGGCTGCGGCTGGCACCGGCACCGGTAGTCGCAGCACCCGTAGCACCTGTACCAGGCGGTGTTTGCGCCACAGCAGCAAAGTTGAGGCCAAATACGATAGGAGCCGAATACAACATTGCGCGAGCAGCTATAAAAATACTAGCGTTTTCGAGCGAAAAACTTGCCAAACTCAGGTTTGAAAGTTGCATGTCAAATGGTATTTTTTTCATAACCTACCCTAAAGAAATGAGCGATTTGGCACCTTGTCTGCGGCCAATGATGTTGAGCAAATTGGACAGCGCAGCTTCACGGTCGGGTGCAGCACTGGCCTCCCCTGAAAACCGCATGCGAGAGCCTACCCACTGCCCCGAGCCGCTGAGCTGCAAGGCACCTTGCAGTGTCTCTAGCTGCACGCTGGGGGCTGCGCCACCTGTCAAGCTCAAGCGGTAGTCACCCAGAGGGCGCAAAGTAGACAAGCGCGAAGATACCTCGGTCATGTCTAGCGTGGCGGTGCCATCCAACTGCGCACGACCTTGCGCCCAGTCCAGGGACAAAGCATTGGACACCAGTAAAAGCTGGCCTTGCGGATTGAGTGTATTCCATGGCGTACCCAAACCTGTGAGCAGTTGTGCAGGCAGATTGAGCTTGAGGGCTGTCACGTCTATCCGCGCACCGCCCCAGCGCGCGCTGGCCAGCACCTTGGCGGGCGTGGTGCTGCAACAGGTGGGCCGCACTTCGCCGTTTAAACCCGACAGACTGGGCCACAGCGTCCACAGCACGCGCTCGGGCAGGGCGGTAGCATCGGTAGAACTGACACCCCCGGTTAAAACCAGCTGGGCAGAGCCATGCCACACTGTGCCGCGAGGGTCGGCCAGCACCACTTGCCCGTTGCTGGCTTGGGCAATGCCTGCCGCCAGCCACGCTGCTGGCGCAAACACAGTGAGCGCGCCCAGTGCGCCCAAGATGGCACCCGACCAGGCCCAGCGCTTGTAGCCCGGGGCTTTAGCGGTAGGCGCGCGCTTGTGCGCGAGGCCGCGCGCACTGCGTGAACCAAAGCGAGCAAGTGGGATGGTGCGTGCCATGCGTGGGTGCTCTACCGGGCAGGCAATGCCAATACCAACACGCCGTCCCACAGAACCGGGCTGGGGGATACAGACGCGGATGTGGTTGTGGCGCTACTTGCCGTGCTGGACGCCGCTGGGCCCGCACTGCTTCGTTGCAAACGCGCCTCGCTGGGCACTACGCGGGCATTGATGCGCGCTTGGCTGAGCCACTGGGCCAAAGCGTCGGCGCTGACGCCCTTGAGAGTAAGGCTAGCCCGTGTATCGCTGACAGCCAAGGTGGCCGCAGCGCCGAAGGTTTGCTTGATGGAGTTTTCCAGGTTGCGCAGCGATTCTTCATAGCCCAAGCTGCGTTGCCCGCGCAGTCCCGTGGCTTCGGCGGCAAGCAGGCGCATGGACTGCAACTGCGCATCCATCTGGGCGTGCTGCGCGTCGGCCGCGCGCAGGGTTTGCAGGGCGGGGGCCAGTGCCACCCACCACAGCAGTGCCAAGCCTACTACCATACCCGCGGCGATCACCATCGTTTTTTCGCGCCCGGCAAAGCTGGCCCAGCGCTGGGTTAAAGCGTTCATTTAGCACCTCCGCTGCGGTTTGCGACGAGCTCACTGACGACCACGCGGTCAGCCTCGCTGCGCGCTGCCAGGCCCGCGCTTTGCAGTTTGTCCTGCAAGCCTGAGAGCTGCGATGCTGCCAGGCCCGAGCCTTTGATGCTCAACTCACCCGCTGCAAAATCAATCGCTGAAGGGGCGGTGGTAATGGCCGCCAGGGCAGCAAAACGTGCATACATGCTCTCTAAATCGCGGCTGCCCAGCGCGCCACTGGATTGGCGTAGCGCGCTCAGCTCGCGCTGCATTTGCACAGGCGCGTCAACCACCACTTTGACGTTGGGAAAGGTTTGCGTGAGCAATTGGGAGGAGAGCTGGCGCTTGGCCACCAAGGCGTTGCGCTCTTTCCAAGCCCAGGCGTTCAGCCCCACCACGTTGGCCACCAGCAACAGCGCAAAGCCAATCCGGGCGGTGCGCCACGCGGGTGCTGCCAACAGGTCGCGCAGTACCGCACCGGCCTGCTGCAGCCAGCGGCCGCTGCCCGCTACGGTCATATCGCCTTGCGCCAAATCGACGCCGTAGGTGCGTGCGTCGAGCATGGCTTGCAGGGCTTGCTGCGCGCTTTGCACAATTGCTACTTTGGTGTTCAGCGTGCTCTCAGCCAGTGCTGCCACGGCAGGCTCGGCCGTGACATTCAGCACTGCGTCATGGGCCAGCGCTGGCCAGGCGGCGCGGGCATGGGCCAAGGGCAGGGTCAGCACACCGGAGGTAGCTGTCAGTGTGAGGGTGGCCGCTTCTGGGGTACCGCTGATGTGCACGCGAGCTGTACTGTCTTCAATAGGGCCTGCGGTGAGCGGAAACGCTTGAGGCACGATACGGCTAATGCGGTGTCCAGCGGAGCGAATATCCTGCAACTGCTGGGCCAGCCACGCTTTGTCGCACACCATCAGCCAGGTGCTGTTGTCAGCGCTGGCGCTGGACTGGTAGGAGGCAATATGCAGCGTAGACGGCTCATCCAACAGCTGCTCTTCCACCATACCATCGATGACGGCGCGCATTTTTTGGGCAGAAGTGGAGCGCGATAGTTTGGGCAAATTGACGCTGTGCCATGCCACCGCCGTGCTGGGCAACAGCAAGACAGTTTCATCGGCACGCGGCAGCAGGGCCAGCGCAGCACTGCCATGGCTGCTGATGGTTTGCGCATTACTGACCAGACAATAGTCTAGCTCGTTCCCGGACGAGCCAGGACTGCTGAGGGTGACGATAAGGGTACTCATAATTAGGTTATCGTCATTGTAGAGAGGCTGGAGCTTCAAATTTGGGTAATGTGGCGCGTTCACGCCACAGGGTTTTCACGTCCAGTCCGTTGCGTTCCACCAGCGAGCGCTCTTGCACAATGGTTTGCGCCAGGCGCAGGCGCCCGCGCACTTCAAAATAACGGGTGGCAATACTGTGCTGTCCGGTGTTTAACTCGCTGGCTGCAGCAGGCACCAACAGCCCAGGTTCACCGAGGTTGCGAAAATGCTGCTGCGCCCGCTTGGCCTCGATTTGGCGTGCCCCGTCCAGCTCCAAACTTGGCACGCTGGCATACAACACCTCGGCAGGAGCGGTGTTGACATTGACCGGGGTACGGGTAGGTAACACGGTGATAAATGGCTTGAGCTGGTCCAGGCTGGTTTGCGAAAGGCCCAGCCAGACCAATTGCTCTATCCGTTGGGGCCTGAGCGATGCCTGTTGACCCGAGAGGTTTTCTGGGCTGGTGTCGCTGGCAAAACGCAAATTTTCTGCCACGCGCGTGAGTTCAATTTGGTCCAAATTAAGTAGCTCAAACAGCTTGGAGAAACTGCGCAAAACGGGTTCAGAAATCTTGCCGTTCTCCACCAAGTTCATCACATTGAGGCGCGACTGCATATCGACAATCTGGCCAGACAGAAAAAGCTCTACCCCTTCGTCGTCAGGCGACAGGGCGGTATTGTTTTTGTCGGCCGCTAAAAAGCTGGACAAGCGTGCCTCTGCCAGGGGCACTGCCCAAGGCTCGCCCAAATGGTCTGCGCCCCCGGATGCAGAGCGGGCGTCTTCACGCAAGATCAGGCGCGACCAGTCCAGTGCGCCTACCAATATCCAACTGGCCTGCGCACGCGCGCGCTCGGCCGCTTCAATTTCCACGGCGCGCCACTGCTGCCAGGCGGCCGCTGCAGCAAAGCTGGCCACCAACGTGACAGTGAGCATGGCAGCCAACAAAGCTGCACCGCGCATTTTCTTCATGTTTTATTCCCACCGATTGTGGGTTGCACCCAATCGCGGATCAGAGTGCCCGCCAAGGCTTGACCGGCGGAAAGCTTGAGTACTAAGCGAACCCCGTCCGGTGGCGGGGCAATCGCTGTGCCAGCGCCTGCTACGGGTGGCGTAGCCACTGGCGGTGGGACGGCATTGCTGCTGGCGTTAGACAAAGGGTTGGACCATGCGTCGTTGCGGTAGTAAAAAATTTGCAAGTCATCGACCGTAGCCAATTGCACTTCGTTGCCAAGCTGTGCGTCAGTAGGCCTTATGCCCCACTGGGTAGCTTGGGTGAGGGCCGCCTCCAGTTCGAAACGGGTAGTGGCAGGATCTGACTGCCAGCGTATCCAGCGGGTTTGGCCATCGATGATGCGCTTGCCCCAAGCCACCACCCGCAGTTCAGTGCCGCCGTAGTAGCGCACGATCCGCACGATGCGGCCATCGTAGTCGATGGACGTGCCGCTCTTGGCGGGCTGCATTTGGTCCAGGTCAGACTGCCATTGCGACAGCGCCGTTTGCATGGTGGCTACTGCATCGGCCCGTTCGCGGCTGATCTCCTGGGCGCGCGCCATGCCATCAATGCCGCGCCAGCTCATCAGAGCCAGCATCGACATGATAAAAATCGACACCATCAGCTCTATCAGCGTAAAACCGTGGGCAGCGTGGCGTGGCAAGCGGCGCATGCTCAGTACCTGCTGACGATGGTGGAGATGTTCAAAACTGGCACGTTATCGTCCAACACTTTGGCATCCACCCGGCGAAAACTGGGGTTGGGCGTGGGCCGCACTTCCATATTCACGGTGAAGGCTTTGCCTGCCTGCTCACAAGGGGCGGTGCTGTCGCCCACGCTGGGCATTTGTTTAGACAGTCGCATTTTGATCAACTCGTTTTCAGCGCACAACTGGGCCAACAGCACATCGCTTTGCCGCTGCGCGCCTCTTGATAGTGCGTTCACCGCCTGAGAGCCAGCCAGCAGCGCGATGGACACAATAGCCAAAGAGACCATGATTTCAATCAGGGTAAAGCCCCGCACGCCAGGCCGTGCGCTGCGCTGCGAAGGTGATTGGTGCCTCATGGAGTAGTGTTCTCGATGCGGAAAGGGCGCAAACCGTCGGTGCTGATTTGTACGCTGCGGTCTTCCAGACGCAGCGTGACTGATTGCGCGGAAATAATCGGCTCGGGCCCGAGCAATACAAATGTGCGGGTGCTGCTGATGTACGCCGACGTACCCGCTGTCAGCCATGCCTGCAGCGTCGCTTCATCTTTCGCGTTGTCTGGCGTGTCGCTGCCCGTCAATGTAAAGCCCTCCGCACCGGGCAACCAGCGCACCGCCAGTCCCAAGGTGCGTGACTGGCTTCGCCCAGCTTCCAGCACAGCCGCCACCCTTTGCGCCTCACGCTCCAAAGCGGTGGTGCTACTGTCACGCAAAGCCAGTGTGGCACCCGCTGTGCCAATCGCAATGATGGCTATCACCACCAGCAGTTCCAGCAGAGTGAACCCGCGAACTAATCTGCGCGCAGCACACGCAGTGGCAAGCGTGGGGGATTGTGTTTTACCAACTACCGATATCAGCATTTTTGCCCTCGCCGCCGGCTTGGCCGTCTGCACCGAAGGACATCACATCAATCTCGCCTTTGATACCTGGGTTGAGGTATTGGTACGGGCGGCCCCATGGGTCATTGGGCAGCTTTTCCAGATACGGCTTCCAGTTGCCCGGTACAAAGCCCGCAGTGGGTTTGGCCACCAGCGCTTGCAGGCCTTGCTCGGCGCTGGGAAAGCGTTGGTTGTCCAGTTTGTACAGTTTTAAAGCTTGCATGACGTTGGTGATGTCGGTTTTGGCAGCGGTGCCACGTGCGTCGTCGGCACGGTCCAGCACGTTGGGCACGATCAATGCCGCCAGTACACCTATGATGACTAAAACCACCATGAGTTCAATTAAGGTAAAACCGCGCTGCACGGCGGCGCGCAGGGTTTGGAGAGGGGCGTGGGTAGTTTGCTTCATAAAGCCATCATAATATGCGAATGCGACAGAATTGGACAATACGTTTAGCAACATTTTTTATCTGGCTGGTGGCTACCGCCAGTGGCGTGTATTGGACGCTCAAGTTTGTGCAAGGTACTTCCACACCTGCCAACGCGGCAGTGGTGGCACCAGCCCCCGCGTCGGGGGTTGATACTGCTGCCTTTGCCAAAGGTCTGGGCGGTGGTGCTCCTAATAGTGTAGCTTCTCGTCCAGACGTTGTAGCGGTCAGCAGTATAAATGCATCCAGATTCGTGTTAACGGGTGTGGTGCTGGGCAAGTCTAGCGGTCAAAGCTTGGCCTTGATTGCTGTAGACGCCAAGCCGGCCAGGCCTTACCGCATTGGCGCCCAAGTCACCGATGGCGTGGTGCTCAAATCAGTGCAAACTCGCCAAGCACTGCTCGCTGCCAGCTTGCAAGCACCTACTGCGGTTACGCTAGATTTACCCAAGCAGGCCAGCGTGTCGGTGGGGTTGGCGCAGCCCATCGCGCCGCCACCTGTGGTGCCTGCTTTTACGCCGCCTCCAGCCATCACGCCTGCGCCCGCGCCCGTGGGTATCAACTCTTCTGCCACCTCCACGCCCATGGGCCAGGCCTCTACTCCAACGGCGCCAGACCCGGCCAATCCAGCTTCAGCGCTTGGCCAAAGCCCATCGCGCGCTGGGGCCACTCGGCCGCGCGCAGGCAGAGAGGCTGTCCGGCAAGAGTAGCCATGCCTCGCTGCTGTAGCCAAAGTGTGGCGCGCATGACACCCGCGTGGGTGATGCATACGGTGGGTGTCCCATGCAACGCGTTAGGGCTTTGCTCCAAGCAGCTTTGCAAAGCCCTGTGTACCCGCTTCACAAATACAGACGTGCTTTCCCCACTGCCGCCACAGCGGTAGTTTTCAAAATCGTTTGTCCAGTGTTGAAGTTCTGCTGTGGGGATGTTGTCCCAGCGCTGGCCCTCCCAAGCACCAAAATCCATCTCCCGCAAATCCGGCACAGATTTCAGTGCCAAATCAGGCCGCAGGTCAATTAAACATAGCGCGAGCAGCTCACATCTTTGTAGCGGCGAGTGGCATATGAGTGAGCCTGCGGGTAGGGCAGTGGCAAGCTCTGTGGCCGCCAGTGCGGTGGCTTGTGGGTCGGCAGGGATGTCCATTGCGCCATAGCAAATACCAGGCTCTACCAAGGGTTGCGCGTGCCGAACCAGCCACAGCTGCATGGCTACACCCGGCCTAGCGCGAGCAGCGCTCCCAGGTAAAACGCTATTTCGCATACCTGCTGCGTGGCACCCAGGCAGTCACCAGTAAAGCCCTGTAGCCGCACGGAAAACAGCCGCCACATCCATGCCAGCATGAGCAATGCCGCCAAGCAACCCGCTACGAAAATACTAGCTGCTCCCGCAATGATAACAAAGGGTAAAAGCAGTAAGCACCATGCAAAGTTGCTCCACAGCACACGCGCAGTGATGTGGTCAGCCAAGGGCTTGGACTTAGACGTAGCCGTATCGCCCACATGCGGCAGCAGCCACACCAGCACCATGGGGCAGGCGCGCGAGACCACATGGCCGCTGAGCAATAGCCCACAGACCAGCGGCAGACCTGAGCCGCCCAGTGCGGCCAGTAGACTCAGCTTGGTGACCAGGGCCAACACCAAGGCCATCGCACCAAAGGCACCCACGCGAGAGTCTTTCATGATCTCCAGTGCGCGCGTTTTGTCGCCGCTGCCGCCCAAACCGTCGGCCACATCGGCTAAGCCGTCTTCATGGAAACCGCCGGTGAGCATGGCGGTGGCCACGTTGCACAAACATGCCGCTACCAACGGTGCAAACACTGAGGCTGATGCACTGGCTATCAGAGCGTAAACGGCGACGGCTACCGTCCCGACGATCCAGCCCACCCCTGCAACATGCGCTGCACTGGCGCGCAGCATGTCCGGGCTAAAGCCTACCCACGCAGCCAGGCGGCCCGTCATGGGGATGCGGGTGAAAAACTGCACGGCCAGTAAAAAATGCCGAACAAAGTGCAAAACGGTATTCTCAGTTCAGAGGATGGGAGTCCAGCGCAAGGTCAGGTTTTTTGCGCCACACCGGCTGACTCAAAGCTGGCCATTTCATTGACGAACTTGGCCGCAGACTGCACCAAGGGCCAGGCCAGCAGAGCGCCGGAGCCTTCGCCCAAGCGCATACCCAGGTCTAGCAACGGTGTAGCACCCAAGCGTGCCAGCAGGGCGCGGTGGCCCTGTTCAGCGCCTACATGGCAAAACACCATATAGTCAAAAGCATGCGGCTCCAGCGCGCAGGCCACCAGCGCTGCTGCCCCAGCAATAAAGCCGTCCACCAAAATCACCCGCCTCTGGTGTGCAGCTTCGAGCATGGCGCCTACCATCATGGCGATCTCAAAGCCGCCTACCGCGCACAGCACGTCCATCGGTTCGTGCAGGCGAGTGTGGCGCAGCATGGCTTTGCCCAAAGCCTTGAGCTTGGTTTGCATCTGCTTGTCGTCCAGGCCCGTGCCACGGCCTGCGGCTTCTTCCAGTGTAATCTTCGAAAGCAGGGCAAAAATCAAAGCTGCACTGGACGTATTGCCAATGCCCATCTCCCCCAGCGCCACCACATTGCCAGGCAAGCTGCGCACTATCTCCATGCCGGCGTTGACAGCGTGAATGCCCTGCTGCATCGACATGGCCGTAGTCCAGCAGGCATTACGTGTGCCCGGCGCTATTTTGCGATTAACCAACTTGGCGTGAGCGGGCAAGTCGGCGGCCACGCCAGCGTCCACCACCGTCAGGGCAAAGCCATGCTGGCGTGCAAACACGTTGACCGCTGCGCCACCCGACAGCATGTTGGCCACCATGTGCTGGGTAACCACTTGCGGATAGGCCGACACACCTTCTTCAGTGATGCCGTGGTCTGCCGCAAACACGATGATTTGCGGAGCTTCAAAAATAATCACATCGCTGCGCTGAATGCAACCCAGCCGCAGCGCCAAAGCCTCCAGCACGCCCAAGGCACCCTGGGGCTTGGTTTTGTGGTCGATTTTAAATTGCAGCTTTTGCGCAAATTTGGCATCCTGCTCAGTGTCAGTGATGGGCGCTATGCCAGAAGATATAAAACTCATACATTTAACTCTTGGGTGGCCACCGGCCTAAGCTTTTAAAAACAATTGATAAACAGGATTGTCAGTTTCTTCCACAAAAGGGTAGCCTAAAGTGCTTAAAAACGTGGCAAAAACCCGATCATCCGCCGTAGGCACCTGTATGCCCACCAAGATGCGCCCATAGTCCGCGCCTTGATTGCGGTAGTGGAACAGGCTGATGTTCCAGCCTGGCCGCATGGCGGATAAAAACTTCATCAGTGCGCCGGGCCGCTCCGGGAACACAAAACGCAGCAAGCGCTCCTCATTAGCTAGCTTTGAGGCGCCTCCCACCATGTGGCGCAGGTGCTCTTTGGCTAAGTCATCGTGGGTTAAATCTAATGTAGCAAAACCCTTTTTCGTCAAGTGCGCTGCAATTTTGACGCTCTCACCTTTATTGGAGGTGGTCAAGCCTACAAAAACATGGGCTTTTTCACTGCCACTGATGCGATAGTTGAACTCGGTCACATTGCGTGCGCCAGCCGGGTTGCCAAAATGGGGCAGGGTGCCAATGGTTTCACAAAAACGTTTGAAGCTGCCGCGCTCTTCTGGCACCGTTACAGCAAACAGGGCCTCGCGCTCTTCGCCCACTTCGGCTCGCTCCGCTACAAAGCGCAGGCGGTCAAAGTTCATGTTGGCACCGCAGAGCACGGCGGCGTAGGTCTCGCCTTTGGTCTTGTTCGTGGCGACATACTGTTTGATCGCCGCCACCGCCATCGCACCCGACGGCTCCACGATGCTGCGGGTGTCCTGGAACACGTCTTTGATGGCGGCGCACACCGCGTCGGTATCCACTTCGATAAACTCGTCCACCAGGCCGCGTGCGATGCGAAAAGTCTCCTCGCCCACCAGCTTGACGGCGGTGCCGTCAGAAAACAAACCCACGTCCGTCAAAGTCACGCGCTTTTTGGCCTGCACCGATTGCAGCATGGCGTTGGAGTCGTTCATCTGCACGCCGATGATTTTGATCTCGGGCCGCACCGCTTTGATGTAGTTGGCCACGCCACTGACCAGCCCACCGCCACCGATGGCCAGAAACACAGCGTCGAGGCGGCCTTGGTGCTGGCGCAGTATTTCCATCGCAATCGTGCCTTGCCCGGCAATCACTTCCGGGTCGTCAAAAGGATGGATAAAAGTGAGCCCCTGCTTCTTTTGTATCTCCAGCGCCAGGCTATAAGCGTCAGAGTAGCTATCGCCATGCAGCACCACATCTCCGCCCAGGTTTTTGACCGCATCGACTTTGAGCTGCGGCGTCGTGACCGGCATCACAATGATGGCTTTGGTACCCAGCTTTTGCGCGCCCAAGGCCACGCCCTGGGCATGGTTGCCAGCCGATGCGCAAATCACGCCTTTTTGCAGTTGCTCTGGCGAGAGATGCGCCATCTTGTTGTAGGCCCCACGCAGCTTGAAGCTGAACACTGCCTGCTGGTCTTCGCGCTTGAGCAGCACCGTGTTATGCAGGCGGCGACTCAGCGCCTTGGCATGCGTCAAATCCGACTCAATCGCCACGTCATACACCCGCGCATTGAGAATTTTGGTCAGGTAGTCGGCGGGCTTGAGGTGTTTGGTGGTCATCGGGTGATTGTAGATACCCGCAGGTGTGAGCTTGGCAGCTTTTGGGTGGGATCGGGTCCGAAGGAGATCCGTTTTCTACAGGATCGAGTTCTAAGGGGATCAGGTTTGTACAGGATCAGGCCGGCGGTGCACTTAGCTCCGCGGCTGTCCCCCGCGCTGGCCTGTGGCCAGCAGCGCCTCCTTGATGCCGCTGCGCTAAGTGCGCCACCGACCTGATCTTTCCAGCGTGGTCGGTGTTCCACCGTGACAGGCCTGGTGTTGCAGCGGCCCGGGCGTTTCACCGCCTGTGCAGACGCCATCTTTTTAGCATCACGGGACTCAGCAGAACCCAAGCAAATGGGGTTAGATGAAGCGAATGGGGTTAGATGAAGCAAATGGGGTCGGATCAAAATTCAGGACGACTTTCTGTTCGGAGTGTGCAACGCCATAACGAAATTTTGCTCTGACCCCTTTTGCGTAGTCTCCGGCGCGCGAGGCCTTTTCCTTCTTTTTGTGCGAGCGAAGAGTCCATGGCACACACCTCGCGCTCCGCGCCAGAGCGTCTGCCATGGGCATGCGCTCTGGCGCGAATACCGGGGTTGCAGGGCGGCAAGTCGCTGCAACAGACGCAGCTTGGGTGAGGCGACTTTTTGATAAGTACGCATCATTGAATCACTGTATAACAGCAACAATACCGAGTTTGTCACCATTAAATTAATGCGTGACAGGACATTTCACTACCAAACAATCAAAACAAGACATGAATTACCGATGTTCTGGCACGGTACACAAATTCGCATAATTTAGTGCACTTCTCAGGCTCGCCAACGACCTTCGCGCCCCGAAAAAGTGCTGAAAAACACGATTTTGAGGTCTTTTTGAGATGCAAATCTGGCTGCAGCCCAATAGAATATCGCGGGAGCAGCTCCTGTATGTGTAGCACGTTGAAGTGGGTAGGCAGGTGCCTACAGGTGCATCTGGGCGTTTGCGGACTGATACAGGCGGTCAGAGCCGCCAGTCCACCAGTCCGCCAGCTCACCAGCCCAGCACGTCACAGTAGCCTGCAAGCTCCTGCTTGCGCGCGCCGCGGGGTCTGTGGGGGTGACTCTTCGCCGGGAGCGGAAAGGCATGGCGCGCCGCAGGCTACCTGAGGGAGAAGACCTGACGCGCCGGAGGCTACGCAAAAGGGGTCAGAGCAAAATTTCGTTATGGCGTTGCGCGCTCCGGGCAGAGGGTCTTCCTGAATTTTGATCTGACCCCATTTGCTTCTACGCTGGATCTGCCCACTACAAATCACATAGACCCCCATACAGTGTCCACGTTATGGCAAGGTACACAAATTCGCATAATTTAGTGTACTTCGCAGGCTCTCCATCTGCCTTCGCGCCGAGAAAAAGGGCTGAAAAACACGATTTTGAGGCATTTTTTAGATTCTAATCGGGCTGTAGACCAAT
>JANMTF010000114.1:0-7564 GCA_031390175.1 Polaromonas sp. | reverse complement strand
AGCCGGATGGATGTGGCGCACTACTTTATCAAGGCGGAGCAGATCGAGTCTGAGCTGCTGCGCGTGCGCGATGCCAAAGATACGGTGGTGGGTGAACTGATCAAGCTACAGCATGGCCTTGCGGGCAAAGACGCCAAAGACACGCCCACCGAGCTGGCGGCTCTGCTGGACGTGCACCAAATGCTGCTGCAAGACCAAACTCTGCAAGACGGCGTGACGCACTGGATCAAAGACCGCTTGTACAACGCCGAGTGGGCGCTGACCACACAGCTGGAAGTCATATCCCGCCAGTTTGACGAAATGGAAGACGAGTACCTGCGTGAACGCAAAGCCGATCTGGAACAGGTGGTGGAGCGGGTGCTGCGGGTGATGAAGGGCGTAGCCTCGCCGATTGCTGCGCCACCGGCCCCGCGCATCAAGCGCTTGCATGGCCAGCAAGACCTGCTGCCCAGCGACCTGCAAGACGTGCCCTTGATTTTGATTGCGCACGACCTGAGTCCTGCCGATATGCTGCAGTTTAAAACCAGTGTGTTCGCCGGTTTTGTAACCGACGTGGGCGGCAAAACATCGCACACCGCCATCGTGGCGCGCAGTATGGACATTCCCGCTGTGGTGGGCGCGCGCACCGCCAGCCAGCTGGTGCGGCAAGACGACTGGGTCATCATCGACGGCGACGCTGGTGTGATGGTGGTGGACCCCTCGCCCATCATCCTGGCCGAGTATGGCTTTAAACAACGCCAGGGCGACCTGGAGCGCGAGCGCCTCTCGCGCTTGCGGCACACGCCAGCCATCACGCTGGATGGGCAAAAAATTGAGCTACTGGCGAATATTGAAATGCCCGACGATGCGGCGGCGGCGCTGGCCGCTGGCGCAGTTGGCGTAGGCCTGTTCCGCAGCGAATTTTTATTCATGGCCCGCGCCGACAGCGCCAGCGGCCAGCTGCCGGGCGAGGAAGAGCAATACGCCGCCTATGTGCGCGCCGTAGAAGGCATGCAGGGTCTGCCAGTCACTATACGCACCGTAGACGTAGGAGCCGACAAACCGCTGGACGCGCACGGCGACAAAGGCAGCGCGCACCTGAACCCCGCTTTAGGCCTGCGCGCTATCCGCTGGAGCCTGTCAGAGCCCGCCATGTTCCGCACCCAACTGCGTGCCATTTTGCGGGCTGCCGCGCATGGCAAGGTGAACCTGTTGATCCCCATGCTGTGCGCCACCAGCGAGATACGCAAGACCCTGCGCCAGCTCGACATGGCGCGCGCCGAGCTGGACAACCGGGGCACCGTGTATGGCGACGTGCAACTGGGCGCGATGATCGAGATCCCTGCCGCTGCCCTGTCGCTGCCCGCTTTTCTCAAATACTTCGATTTCTTGTCGATTGGTACTAACGACCTGATCCAGTACACCCTGGCCATTGACCGCGCGGATGAAAGTGTGGCGCACTTGTACGACCCTCTACATCCCGCAGTGCTGCAACTCATTGCGCAGACCATTGCGGCCTGCCACAGTGCGGGCAAAAGCGTGAGCGTGTGCGGCGAGATGGCAGGCGATATCGCGATGACCCGCCTGCTGCTGGGTATGGGCCTGCGCACCTTCTCTATGCACCCGGCGCAGCTCATGGCAGTGAAGCAAGAAGTGCTGCGCGCCGATGCCACCAAACTGCAGAGCCTGGCCGCACGCGTGTTGTGCGCAGACGACCCGGCCGCTGAGCTGGCGAGCTGATCTTCAGTACGCAGCGCTACTGAATTCGCAGCTGCTCCCGCAATATTCTAGGCTGTTACAGGCTTTTTTACTTTGCAACCAAACCGTCAAAACAGGTGCTGGTGACATAGTCGAGCATTTGCGCCTGGCTGTACTGGCCGCTGATCTTTAAAAACTCCAGCACCGGGTCGCAGGCGCGTGCGTACAGTGTGTACAGCACGACCACGGCGGGTAGCTTGGCGCTGATGTGCCCGGCCTTTTGGGCCGCTTCGATCCAGCCGCCCAGCGTCTCGCTGATGTCCATCAAGCCGTCCACATAGCCCCGGTGGGCAGTGAGCTTGGCGCGCAGGCTGGAGTTTTGGCTTGGGAGGTTGGGCATCTCGCCGGCCAGCTTGAGAGCCATCATCCAGCGCGTCGCCGCTTTGAGTTTGTCGATAGCGGCCAGCTTAGGGTTGACAGTGCCCAAAAAATCATGCGCGCGCTGCATCATGCGCACCATGGCGGCGGCGGCCAAGTCTTCTTTGCTGGGGAAATGTTTGTACAGCGAGGCCTTGGCCACGCCCACCTCGGCAGCCACCTCGTCCACCGTCATGGCGTCGAAGCCTTTGTCGGCCAGCATGCGGTTGACCACGTCCACTATCGCCTCCTCCCGCGCGAGCAGCATTTGCTGCTTGAAGCTTGTCTTGGGGGCCGCCGCCTGGGCAGTGGCTTTGGCGGCTCCCAGAACATGTGCATCCAGAGCGCGCAGCTTGGTTTTTGGCTTGGCGATCAAACTGCCAATGGCTTCGACCACAGGACGGGCACCGGCTAGCACGCTCTTGCGCAAACGGGGGGAAGGTTGGAGTGGGGCCATGAATGTGCTGCCTTGGTGTTTAACGTATTTTACGCAAAAGTCACAATCCGCTCAAATGAATCATTGTGTAACTTGTTAGTATTTTTAATACTGCTTAGTATTTAATTGGAATTGTTGGTATATATTCCACCTCCGAACCCGCTGTTAGGTACTCGGCAGCCCCACCGCTGTTGATTTTTTTTAATTCACCAGGAGCAATGGATATGAAACGTCAATTTTTGAAATATGTTCTCGCTGCCAGTGCAGCCCTGACTCTAGCCGCCTGCAGTAGCAGTGACGACCCGGCCCCCGCGCCGACACCAGCTCCGACTAAAAACATTGTCGAACTGGCCCAAGGCACCCCGGATCTGAGCATTTTGGTAGAGGCGGTGGTTGCCGCTGGTTTGGTACCTACACTGAGCGGCACCAGCACATTTACCGTATTTGCTCCCACCAATGCTGCCTTTGCCGCAGCGCTGGCAGAGCTGGGTTTGACCAAGGCCGAGTTGCTCGCTCCTGCCAACAAAGCACTGCTGACCCAAATCCTGACCTACCATGTGGTCTCTGGCAAAGTGCTCAAGGCGCAGGTTCCCGTGGGTACCCCCATCACCACAGTGCAAGGCGAATCCTTCACGGTAGACTCTACGCTGGCCATCACCGACCAACGCGGCCGCAAAGCCAACATCACTGCCACCGATATCGAAGCCACCAACGGCGTGGTGCATGTGATCGACAAAGTGATTTTGCCGACCAATAAGAACCTGGTGCAAGTGGCCCAAGGCAATACCGACTTCAGCGTGTTGGTAGAGGCAGTGGTGGCGGCAGGATTGACTACCACTTTGAGCGGCACTGGCCCCTTTACTGTATTTGCGCCCACCAACGCGGCGTTTGCCGCAGCGCTGACCGAGCTGGGACTGACCAAGGCCCAGTTGTTCGATGCTGCCAACAAACCCCTTCTGACCAAGATATTGACCTACCACGTTGTGGCAGGCAAAGTGCCCAAAGCGCAAGTGCCCGTTGGGACACCCATCACGACGCTGCAAACAGAGACTTTCACGGTGGACTCCACTTTGACCATCACTGACCAGCGGGGGCGCAAAGCCAAAATCGTTGCAACTGACATTGCCGCTACCAATGGTGTAGTGCATGTGATCGACAAGGTGATCTTGCCGAAACCATAACGGGGTGGGCTATCCGCCCTCCCTGTTTTCGAGGGTTTGGCTACCGCTTGGCCCTATTTTTTACTATCTCTCAAGGAAATTTCATGAAAAAATCTTTAATCGCTCTCGCATTAAGTCTCGGTATGTCGGTCAGCGCCATGGCGCAAGACATCGTGGACGTAGCCTCTAAAGCTGGCAACTTCAACACCTTGGTAGCTGCCGTCAAAGCTGCCGGTTTGGTGGACACGCTAAAAGGCCCAGGCCCATTTACAGTGTTTGCACCTACCGACGAAGCGTTTGCCAAAATCCCCAAGGCCACATTGGACGGTTTGCTCAAAGACAAAGCCGCCCTCTCCAAAATTTTGACCTACCACGTGGTAGCCGGCAAAGTGATGGCCGCTGACGTGAAAGCTGGCAAGGTGAAAACAGTGAATGGGCAAGAACTCACTATCAAAACCGAAGGCGGTGTGATGGTCGACGGAGCCAAAGTGATTGCCACCGATGTGGCAGCCACCAATGGCGTAATCCATGCGATCGATACGGTGGTCATGCCGAAGTAATTGTCAACTTTTGGATCTATAGCTGCCAGCGCCTTCAACCAGCGCGGGCAGCTATTTTTTAGCTTTTTATCTGCTGCAACTCAGACTATTGCACAAACCCCATCCCGCGCGCCTCACGCACTTCAGGTTTGATGCGGTGCTCAGCCTCTAGCTGCTCAATAAACTCATCAGCTGAGAACTCGGTGGCCAAGATGTCCACCTGGCGCTTGACTGCCGCAAAGTCGCCTGGTGAGAGCTGCTCCAGCTTGGCCAAACGTGTACGCAACGCATCGTCAAACTGGGTCGCGTCACCTGCCAATGCTTCGGTAATGAACATCTTCTCGCGCTGCTCTTTAGTCAAAGGTTTGAACTTGATCTTGAAGGTAAAGCGGCGCAGCGCGGCCTGGTCGATGCGGTCGAGCAGGTTGGTGGTGCAGACAAAGATGCCGTTGTAGCGCTCCATTTGCTGGAGCATTTCGTTCACTTCGGTCACCTCGTAGCTGCGCTGCGCACCCCGACGGTCGGACAAAAAGCTGTCGGCTTCGTCCAGCAGCAGCACGGCTTTCTCGGCCTCGGCTTCTTTGAACATCGCCGCCATGTTCTGCTCGGTCTCGCCGACGAACTTGCTGATCAAATCGCTGGCCTGTTTGACGATGAGCGGCTTGCCCAAGGCTCGGCTGATGTGCTCGCCCAGCGCGGTCTTGCCGGTGCCGGGTGCGCCGTAGAAGCACAGGGTGCCGTGGCCGCGTGCTTTCAAAGCTTCAACAATGCGCGGAATGTCAAAACGCGTCTCCACGTTGAGCATGTCCAAATCGTAGGTGGTGACCTGTTTGCGGGTTTTGTCGCTGGTGGCTTTGTTGCCCAGCGCGTCGTCAGAATTTTTAAGCTGGCGTTCAATCAGCTTTTCAAACACTGTGGTGTCATCACTCGACTTGGCCAGCCCAGCAAAGCGCACTGCGGTGCGGATCTGCGCAGGCGTGAGGCCTTTGCGTTCGGTCAGCTTGGCCACAAAGCCGTCGCTGATCGCCACACCTTCCAGCGTCTTGCGCACCAACTGCTCGCGCGCACCGGGCGGCGGCGATTTGAGTTCGAGGTGGTAGGCAAAGCGGCGGCGAAATGCCGGGTCGATCTGCTCGATGCGGTTGGTCACCCAAATGGTAGGCACGGCGTTGCCTTCCAAAATCTGGTTCACCCAGGCTTTGCCGTTCACGCTGTGGCTGACTGCTGCCGACAGCGCCTGCTGCTCCTGGCGCGCCATCAGTTGCGCAGCGTCCACGCTGATGGGTGGGAACACGTCTTCTACTTCGTCAAACAGCAAGCTGGCTTGCTGCGCGCCTTTGAGAAACACCTGCGCAATTTGCAGCGAGCGGTAGCGGTCGCGGCCACTGAGTGAATTGCCATCGCGGTCGGCGTATTCCACTTCAAACAGCTCCAAGCCCGCAGCTTGCGCCACCACTTTGGCCAGCTCGGTTTTGCCGGTGCCGGGAGGGCCGTACAGCAGCACGTTCACACCCAGCTCTTTGCGCTCCACCGCGTTGCGCATCAGGCTGATCAGCACATCCACCTCTTCTTGCACAAAGTGAAAGTCTTTGGTTGCCAGCGCGGTCTTGGCTGCCGGGCGGGTGAAGACCGCCATCAGCTCGCTCTGGTCGCGGTACTCGCGCATCAGCACAGGGGGCAGCTTCTCGCTCACCTTCATCAGGTCAGCCAGATCGGTGATGTTGTGCTCAGAGATTAAATTTTCCACCATGCCAATGCGCTCCAGGCGCGAGCCTGCGCGCAGGGCCTCGGCCACCTCGCTGGCTTTCACGCCGGCAATGTCGGCCAAGGCCGCGTAGGCTTCAGGCGCGTTGTTGACCTTGAACTCGACCAGCAGGCTGCGCAGGTCACGCTGGTAGCGGGCCAGGGTGCCGTAGAGCAGCAGGGCGCGTTCGGCTTTGTTCAGTTGCAGCAGGCCAGCCAGTGCGTCGATGTTTTTCTCTACCAAGGTGCTGTGTTTTTTCAGCGCGTGGGTCAGCCACTCGTGGGTGGCGGCCAGCAGGGTGAGCAGGTCTTTGGGCGCGTCTTTGGCAAACTCGTCGAGGTAGAAAAACAGCGTGCCTTCTTCATACGGGCCGCGCCATGCGCCATGGCGCTCTAAAAACTCGGTGTGGCTGAGGCCTTCGTGGCCGCGCCAAAACTCGTTGCCCACGCAGCGGCGCGCCAGAAACTCGCGCACTTTCTCCAGCACATGCTCGGGCCACACCACATGGCGGCCCGCCAATGACAATAGGCTATTGAGATCGCGGCGCACGTTGAACTTGGCACCCTGCTTGGCAGCCAGAGCGAGAACAAAGTGCGAGCACATCAGGTCGAGCACAGGCGCGTCTTTCAAGCCCGGTGAGGTGAGCTTGCCGTCTGTTGCAATGACACTGATAGTAGCTAAGCGTTTGGCCATGAATGCCTCCAACGGGTTGCCCCGTATTTGTGGGTAGAACTACGATAACGCAGCTTTGCATACTTGGGAAGACACAAGGGGTTTATTTACACCGCTTGCATGTGTGAAATTCACCACACATTAGCCCACTCATATCACTGTTTTTGCGCACAATGCGGTGATGATCACATTGCACGACATCCAAACCGCCGCCGCGCGCCTGCAAGGCCAAGTACTGAACACGCCCTGCGTAGAGAGCAAAACACTCTCGCAGATCACCGGCGCGCAGCTGTACCTGAAGTTTGAGAACTTGCAGTTCACTGCCAGCTTCAAAGAGCGTGGCGCGTGCAACAAGCTCTCTACGCTTGACTTGGCCACCTGCAAGGGCGTGGTGGCCATGAGCGCGGGCAACCACGCGCAGGGCGTGGCGCACCACGCCGCCCGCCTGGGCCTGCGCGCGGTGATTGTGATGCCGCTGTTCACCCCTGGTGTGAAGGTAGAGAACACCCGCCGCTTGGGTGCAGAGGTGGTGCTGCACGGCAACTCGCTGGACGAGGCGCGAAGCCATGCGCTAGAGTTGGCCGCCAGCCAAGGCCTCACCCTGGTGCACCCCTACGACGACCATTTGATCGTCGCAGGCCAAGGCACGGTGGGGCTGGAGATGCTGCAAGCCGTGCCCGAGCTGGACACCCTGGTCATCGCGGTGGGCGGCGGCGGGTTGATAGGCGGCATTGCCACAGCGGCCAAAGCGATCAAGCCGGGCATCCGCATCGTGGGAGTGCAGGCCCAGCGTTTTCCTGCGATGTTCAACGCCATCAAGGGCACCTCGCACAAGCAAGGTGCCAGCACCATTGCCGAGGGCATTGCGGTGGGTACGCCGGGCACGCTGCCGCAAGAGATCATTCGCAGTCTGGTGGAC
>JANMTF010000097.1:0-9931 GCA_031390175.1 Polaromonas sp. | reverse complement strand
CCAGCAGTTCGCAGATGCAAGGCGTATTAGAAAACACCCGCGCCGCAGACAACTACAAAAACCTGTTTGAGATGCCCGTGCTGTTCTATCTGCTGTGCTCACTGCTCTACATGACGCAACAGGTGGGCATGGGCATGCTGACTGCCGCCTGGGCCTATGTGGCTCTGCGCTACGCACACAGCTTTATCCATATTGGTTACAACAAGGTGATGGATCGCTTCAAGGTATTTATTACCAGCGCCACGCTGCTGTATGGCATGTGGATAGCGTTTTTTGTACAGCTCGTCACTCGGGCTTAATTCTTCGACTTGTGCCAAGGCAAACAAAATTAGACCTGATTTTACAGAAATGTTAATATAAGACCTGAATTGAACATCAAGGTAGCACTTATGGAAACCGCAGCACTGCACATCTCTATCGGCGAACTCAAGGCCAGGCCAGCCTATGCCATTGCCAAGGCGCGGGCGGGCATCAAGGTGCAAATCACCTCCCACCGCAAAACCGTGGCGCAGCTGGTGGCGGCAGATGCCGATGTGCCTGCCAAGCCAGCCGCCAAACCCGCTCGCAAAACAGCCGCATCCAAGCAGCCCATGACAGCAAAAGAAGCGGTGCGGCTCTTACGCGCAGCGGGGGTGCAGGTGATTGAGGGTGTGGGTAAATTACGGTTGGGGGAGCCCATCAAATTTCCGCCGATGCCAGATGGCAAAACCATGAGCGATTTGGTCAGTGAGATGCGGGGCCCGCGCTAGTGCTGTACTGCGACACCTCGGCGCTGTTCAAGCTCTATATCGATGAGGCGGGTACAGCGCAGATGAAAGCTTTGTGCGCCAGTCAACCCAGCATTTTTGTGGCTGATATTACGTGGGCAGAAATGCGTGCAGCCTTGGCGCAGCGCATCCGGCTCAATTTGACAGTGCAATCTACGGCGGATGCGGCGCTAGAGAGATTGCGCACGGAGTGGGTGCAATTTTCTAAAATACCCATAAGTCGTGAGCTGATTGAAAAAGCGGGGGATTTCGCGGCTGGGTTTGGACTGCGCGCCTACGATAGCCTGCAACTAGCCGCAGGTCACGAAATGCAGTTAGCACTTGCGGGCCAGGTGCAATGGTGCTGCTATGACAAACAGCTTAATACGGCTGCCCAATTGCTCGGGATGAAAATAGCTACGGTATGACGCGTCCAACATTATCAACAGCTGGCAGGATGTACGCCCATGGGTAAGCTCGAAAAAAACGGAGGCACTCGCCATGGGTAAGCTCGCCCTCGCCGCCAAAATCACCCATGTACCCAGCATGTACCTATGCGAGTTCCCTGGCCCGCATTTTGGCAAGCGCGATGCTGCCATTGCCGGGCACAAAGAAATCGACCGCCGCTGCCGCGCCCTGGGCGTAGACACCATCGTGGTGTTTGATGTGCACTGGCAGGTTAACAGCGAATACCACATCAACTGCGGCCCGGCATTCAAGGGCGTGTACACCAGCAACGAGCTGCCGCACTTTATCAAAAACATGCCGTATGCCTACCCCGGCAACCCGGCACTGGGCCAACTGATAGCAGACAGGGCCAACGCCATGGGCATCAAAAGCCGCGCCCACAGCGACACCACGCTGGAGCTGGAATACGGCACCCTGGTGCCCATGCGCTACATGAACGCCGACCAGCACTACAAAGTGATCTGCGTCAGCGCCTGGTGCGACTGGCACGACCTCACCGAGAGCGGCCAGTTTGGCCTGGCCGTGCGCCGCGCGATTGAAGAGCAGTACGACGGCACGGTCGCCATCTTTGCCAGCGGCAGTTTGAGCCACCACTTCGCCGACAACGGCCGCGCACCCGAATTCGCCTTTAAAATCTACAACGCATTTTTAGAGCAAGTCGACCACAAAGTGGTGGAGCTATGGGAAAAAGGCGACTGGAAAACCTTCATCGACATGCTTCCCATGTACAACGAGAAATGCTGGGGCGAAGGCGACATGCACGACACCGCCATGCTGCTGGGCGCGCTGGGCTGGACGGACTACACTGCGCCGGTGGAGGTGATTACGCCGTACTTTGGATCAAGTGGTACAGGGCAGATCAATGCGGTCTTTCCGGTGACTCCGTTGGTGTCGCACGGAGACCCAGCATAAGACAGGTAACGCAAAAAACGTAAAAATGAAATACCAAAAATCGCCAAAATGGAAAGCCTGCTCCGATACTAACTATTTTAATTTTTGCGTTTTTTGCGAATTTTTTGCGCTTTTTGCGTTACCTTTAAACTTAATTTTTTTGCATTACCTTTAACCCTAAATCAAATATTCCTAAAAAAGGAAAATCATGAACCCCTTCAAACAAGCTCTCAAAAACAAACAACCCCAAATCGGCCTGTGGCTGATGCTGTCCAGCCCCTACGCCACCGAAATCTGCGCCAGCTGCGGTTTTGACTGGCTGCTGATCGACAGCGAGCATGCGCCTAACGACATTCCGATGCTGCTGGGCTCGTTGCAGGCGGCGGCGGGGTATCCGGTGCAATCTGTGACGCGGGTAGCGATTGGCGATGCGGTGCTGATCAAGCAGCACCTGGACATTGGCGCGCAAAACATTTTGGTGCCGATGGTAGACACCGCCGAGCAGGCCGCTGCGATGGTGCAGGCCATGCGCTACCCACCGCAGGGTGTGCGCGGTGTGGGCGCGGGCAGTGCGCGCGCCTCGCGCTGGAGCGCTAACCCCAACTACCTGCAGCAAGCCAATGACGATGCCTGCTTGCTGGTGCAGGCTGAGACGGTGACCGCCATTCAAAACCTGGACGCGATTGCCAACACCGAGGGCGTGGACGGCGTGTTCTTTGGCCCGTCGGACCTGGCTGCATCGCTCGGCCACCTGGGCAACGCCGCGCACCCTGAGGTGCAAAAGGTGATTGAGGACGGCATCCGCCGCGTAGTGGCCGCAGGCAAAGCGCCCGGCATCTTGACGGCAGACGACAAGCTGGCCAAGCGCTACCTGGAGCTGGGCGCGCTGTTTGTGGCTGTCGGCATTGACGTGGCGGTGCTGACCAAGCATGCGCGCACTTTGGCGCAAACTTTCAAGTCGGCCAGCGGTGCACCGGGCAAGGTGCTGTCGGGCTACTGATCGTCATGAGGTAACGCAAAAAACGCAAAAAAAGAACCCCGAAATCGCTGAAGAATTTTTAAGTTAAATTTGATCTGACCCCATTCAACTGAAGAATTCTTAAATTAAATTTGATCTGACCCCAATTAAAAATATGCCACATCTCGTCATTCTCTACACACCGAATCTGGACAAAAAAACTGACATGACGGCGCTGTGCCGCAGCTTGGCCGATGTCATGCTGACAGTGCGGGACGAAGAGGGCAAGCAGGTCTACCCCACGGGCGGCACCCGCGTGCTGGCCTACCCGGCGGCGCACTATGCAGTGGCCGATGGGGGCGCGGCGGGCAAAGCGGCGGGTGGCTCGGGCGACTATGCCTTTGTGTACATGAATATCCGCATGCCCAAGGGGCGCTCAGAGGCTGTTAAAAACGCCGCTGGTCTTGCCGTATCTACGGCGGCCAAGGCGCATTTTTCTTCGCTGCTGGCGACCGAGCATATGGGCTTGACGGTGCAGGTAGACGAAGGCCATGAAGCCTTTGATGCCAAGCACAGCTCGCTGCATCCGCTGTTTAGCAAGCCTGCTTAGTTGTTGCATGGCTTTTGCCCGATCAAGCGGATGAGGTAACGCGAAAAGCGCAAAAATATCGCAAAAAACGTGAAAATGAAACTATTGATTTTGGAGTTTATTTTTGCATTACCCCACCAATTTGATGAGAGACATGTATGCCACAGAATGATTACCACCCCGACGAATGGAAGGCCCGCGTAGAGCTGGCTGCCTGCTACCGCGTGTTTGCCATGCTGGGCTGGACGGAGATGATCTACAACCACATCACCGTGCGCGTGCCTGCCAGCGTGAGTGGCAATGAAAAGCATTTTTTAATCAACCCCTTTGGCCTGCACTACAGCGAGGTGACGGCCAGCAATTTGATCAAGATCGACCTGCAAGGCAACAAGCTCTGCGACAGCCCTCACCCTATCAACCCGGCAGGCTTTACGGTACACAGCACCATCCACAACGCGCTGCCCGGCGCGCACTGCATCATGCATACCCACACCACCTCGGGTGTGGCGGTGGCGTGTACGCAAAGCGGCCTGGCGCAGAATAATTTTTACTCTGCCCAGTTGCATGGCCGCGTGGCCTACCACGACTTTGAGGGTATCACCATCCACGCTGACGAAGGCCCGCGTCTGTTGAAAAGCATGGCGGACAAGCCCGCCGTCATTCTGCGCAACCACGGCCTGCTCACCTACGGTGCCAGCCTGCCGCAAGCCTTTGTGCTGCTATGGACACTGCAACGCGCCTGTGATGTACAGGTGATGCAAGCCAACTTGGGCCCGGCCATCCCCGTGCCTGCTGCCATTGCCGAGCGCGCCACCTACGACGGCTTGCAATATGACGCGCGCTTTGGCGCCGGGCGTGATGTGTTTGGGGCCATGCAGCGCTTGGTGGACAAGGTCGACGACAGCTACAAGCAATAATAAGTGCTATTTATTCAATAGCGTCTCCCGCATTATTCTATAGGGCTGCAGCCCTAAATTGGCTATAATATAATGAAAATTGCAATCTACGGTGCCGGTGCCATTGGTCTATGGCTGGGTGTGCAGCTTGCACGCGCCGGTGCGCAAGTCAGCGCCGTGGCGCGTGGTGCTACGCTGCAAGCCTTGCAACGTGACGGCATGGTGTTGCACAGTGCGGGCAGCGTCCACATCAGTCCCGTCACCCCCGCGCAAGACCCTAGCGCACTGGGCGTGCACGACGTGGTGATCGTCTGCGTTAAATCCTTGGCGCTGCGTGACGTGGCACAACACATCGCGCCGCTGCTGTCGCCGCAGACCATTGTGCTGTCGGCTATGAACGGTGTGCCGTGGTGGTTTTTGCAAGGCTTTGGTAGTGCGTACGCAGACCGCGCATTGCAGTCGGTCGATGCGGATGGCAGCATTGCACGGCACATCCCCGCGCAGCACATCGTCGGCTGCGTGGTGCATGCCAGTTGCGCCAGCAGCGCGCCTGGCGCGAGCCAGCACCGTTTTGGCAATGCCCTCATCATCGGCGAGCCATCGGGCAAGAATACACCGCGTGTGCAGGCGCTGTCCGCCTTGTTGGCCAAAGCGGGTTTTGATGCCAAGGTGTCTGAGCAGATTCAAAAAGACATCTGGTACAAGCTGTGGGGCAACATGACAATGAACCCCATCAGCGCCCTCACCGGAGCCTCCACCGACAAAATTTTGGATGACGACCTGGTGCGCGGCTTTGTCAGTAGCGTGATGCTGGAGGCCAAAGCCATTGGCGCGCACATTGGCATCCCCATCGACCAGGAGCCGGAAGACCGCCATGCCGTCACCCGCAAGCTCGGCGCATTCAAAACGTCCATGCTGCAAGATGTAGAAGCGGGCAAACCTGTAGAGCTGGACGCGCTGGTTGGCGCAGTGCAAGAGCTGGGCCGCATGACGCAGGTGGCCACGCCGTATACCGACGCCCTGCTGGGCTTGGCGCGTCTGCATGCGCGGGTGCGTGGGCTGTACTAGAAAAAACCAAAAAGGCTGCACCAGGCAGCCTTTTTTTTGCGTTTACAGCCTGTGCAGCTTTAGACGATGCTCATCATGGCGCGCTCTTTACGCCGCATTCAACCAATAACCTGCATTGAACGGGCTGCTCATGCGCAGGGCCAAGGGTGACACATCTACCAGTTTGTCCGTAGGCATTCTCTCTGGCGCTTCGCCGCCGTCCACTCCCTCGGTCGGCACCACCGCTTTACCGTCAGACGCACGCGCTACGGCAAACGAGTAGAAGCAGCGGAACGGGATCTTGCGGTCGTGCCAGTACTCGGACACATCGCGGAAGATGTCCAGCAGCTGCTCGCGGGCTTCTTTGTCAAACTTGGCGTGCGCGGGCACATGCTCCAGCACCACGACAAAGCCGGGCTGGGTGCCAGACTTGTGCAGCGGGTCGGTCATGCAGTCATACAGCGCGTCATAGTTCTTGCCAAAGTGCGCGGGCAGTTTGAATGCGGCGGCGATGGTGTCGAGCACGTCTTGCTTGGACTGTGCGTCACCCAGGGTGGCGTACAGAAAGTGGTGGCCCAGCTCGGTGGCTGCGGCTTGCAAATCGGCCACGCGGTGAGCGCGGATGGATTGCACGATATTGGATTTAACGGTACGAAGTGGCATAGTGCGCTCCGTTCTCTCTTCACAAAAAACTGACAATTAATAAAACTAATCTTGTCTGCGCATCAGGGTGCGATGCGCTTAAAGCTCGCGTAGTGGTCGTCACTGTAGTAACAGGCCTCGGGCGCAGCGGGTTGACTCCCACCACACACAATTCTTTTGGCTCCCCGGGTGCGGGCATACGGTGTTTTCACCGTGTACTCGCGGTAATAGCCGCGTTTTTGCGCGGGCAATATGCGCTCGCGGTTGCCAAACACAGTGCCGTCTTTGTCGTACGCAAACGGTCCACCTTTTAAAATCTGCTCGTAAGTCTCACGGCCCTGCTTGGGCAGGTCTGCCAGCGCAATACGGGTACCAGCAGTCGACTCCGGCAGTACCGGCCCTTTGGCCTGCACTGTTGTAATGACCGATAAGGCGCCCATCAAAGCCAGCATACAAGCCAGCCCTAAACTTACTAAATGCGAATATGTACCAGCCAATCGAAGAGCAAAAAAGCGTCTCACAGTCTCATTCCAGTGCATAGGGAGGTTAAGTATTAACCCATTTTTTTGGTACCCGCCAAGTCGGCAAGTGTGCTCTAGAGTCTGGCCCACCGA
This sequence comes from Polaromonas sp., assembly GCA_031390175.1. GTDB lineage: Bacteria > Pseudomonadota > Gammaproteobacteria > Burkholderiales > Burkholderiaceae_C > JAAFIP01. The sequence continues at coordinate 3,080 of JANMTF010000097.1, read as the reverse complement.
AGTGTCTGGCCCAAAAATTACGGGTTAACCCGCGACTCCAAGACTTATATTGTCGCCGTAATCACAACAAAATGCAAGCGTTTTTTGCAACAGATCCGGATTGAAAAGGGTTATTTTGTGAGATTATTTAGATAGTTAGTCTGCACCAACTATCGAAATAACCCTTATCGCACAGCGTTAGCATCCGCAACGGTTAGCGCCGTCATGTTCACGATCCGTCGCACAGTGGTGCTGGCCGTGAGAATGTGCACAGGTGCGGCGCAGCCTAACAACACTGGACCGATCGCAATGTTGCCACCAGCCGCTGTTTTAAGCAGGTTGTAACTAATGTTAGCTGCATCAATGTTGGGCAGCACTAACAAGTTAGCCTCGCCGGCCAAGCTGCTGTGGGGCATGAGGCTGCGCCGGGCACTGGCATCCAGGGCGACGTCGCCGTGCATTTCGCCGTCCACCTCGAGCCACGGAGCCTGCTCGTGCAACAACCGCAGCACCTCGCGCATCTTGATGGCGCTGGGCTGGTTGCTGGAACCAAAATTGCTGTGGCTGAGCAGCGCGGCCTTGGGCTTGATGCCAAAGCGCATCATCTCTTCAGCCGCCATGGTGGTGATCTCGGCCAACTCTTGCGCGGTAGGATCGTAATTGACATGGGTATCGACCAAAAACACCTGTCGGTCAGGCAGCAGCAGGCCGTTCATGCAGGCGTATACGGGTACGTCTTGTGGCGTGCTGGAGCTGCCGCCAGCGCGCTTGCCCAGCACTTGGTCGATGTACTGCAAATGCAAAGCGGTAGTGCCCCAGGTGCCGCAGATCATGCCGTCTACGTAGCCCTTGTGCAGCATCATCGCCGCAATCAGGGTCAGTCGCCGCCGCATTTCAATTTTGGCCATCTGCACCGTCACGCCCTTGCGCTCGGTCATGCGGTGGTAGGTTTGCCAGAAATCGCGGTAGCGGTCGTCTTGCTCCACGTTGACCAAATCGTAATCCGTGCCGGCTTTCAAGCGCAGCCCAAACTTGGTGATGCGCTCGGCTATCACGGCGGGGCGGCCAATCAAGGTAGGGCGGGCGATGCCCTCGTCCACCACGATCTGGCAGGCGCGCAGCACGCGCTCTTCTTCGCCCTCGGCATAGACCACGCGCTTTTTGGTGGCTTTTTTGGCGGCTGCAAAAATCGGCTTCATGGTGGTGCCTGAGGCGTACACAAAGCTTTGCAGACGCTCGCGGTATGCGTCCATGTCGGTGATGGGGCGCAGTGCCACGCCGCTGTCGGCTGCGGCTTGGGCCACGGCCGTGGCGATCATCATCATCAGGCGCGGATCGAACGGCTTGGGGATCAGGTAGTCAGGGCCAAAGGCCAGTTGCTCGCCCACATACGCGGCGGCCACCACATCGCTTTGCTCTTGCTGTGCAAGCTGTGCAATAGCGTGGACGGCGGCGATTTCCATCTCGATCGTGATGGTGGTGGCACCACAGTCCAGCGCGCCACGGAAGATGTAGGGAAAACACAGGACATTGTTGACCTGGTTCGGGTAGTCCGAGCGGCCGGTGGCCATCACGACATCGCTGCGCACCGCGCGCACTTCTTCGGGCGTGATCTCGGGCGTGGGGTTGGCCAGTGCAAGGATCAGCGGCTTGGCCGCCATCTTCTTCACCATCTCGGGCTTGAGCACGCCACCCGCAGACAATCCCAGGAACACGTCGGCCCCTTCGATGATCTCGCCCAGCGTGCGGGCCGAGGTTTTTTGCGCGAACTGGATTTTGTCTTCGTCCATCAGCTCGGTACGGCCTTCGTACACCACGCCAGCCAAATCGGTGACGAAAATGTTTTCACGCGGAATGCCCAGCTTGAGTAACAAGCCCAGGCAAGCCAGCGCCGCAGCGCCCGCGCCACTGGTAACGAGCTTGATCTTTTTCGGGTCTTTGCCCACGACTTTGAGGCCGTTCAAAATTGCTGCGCCCACCACAATAGCAGTGCCGTGCTGGTCGTCATGGAACACCGGGATCTTCATGCGCTCGCGCAGTTTGCGCTCGACATAAAAGCAGTCGGGTGCTTTGATGTCTTCCAGATTGATACCGCCAAAGGTAGGCTCCAGCGCGGCGATGATGTCCACCAGCTTGTCCAGGTCGTGCTTCTCGTTGATCTCGATGTCAAACACATCGATGCCCGCAAATTTCTTGAACAAAACCGCCTTGCCTTCCATCACTGGCTTGGCCGCCAGCGGGCCAATGTCGCCCAGGCCCAGCACGGCCGTGCCGTTGGTGATGACGGCGACCAAGTTGCCGCGTGCGGTGTACTTGAAGGCGTTGTTGGGGTCTTTGACAATTTCTTCGCAAGGTGCGGCCACACCGGGCGTGTAGGCCAGCGCCAAGTCGTGTTGGTTGACCAGCTGTTTGGTGGCTGCGATGGCGATCTTGCCGGGCGTAGGAAACTCATGGTATTCCAGTGCCGCGCGGCGCAACTCGGCACGTTTTTCTTCGGTATTGCTTGGGGCAGTGTCGTTCATCGAGGGCATGGGGTCTCCAACTTGCGCGTCAGTTCATGTAAAGGTGTGCGATTGTAGTCCTGCTTACTGGCAAACCCTCGTACGGGAATATGCGTAAAAGGCATTAGCTGATATGACTTTTTGGGGCGCTATGTGGTGTGCTCTGGGTAGCTGACGTGTTGGGTTTAGGGATAGCAGTGACAGGGGATCTTGACTGCTTTTTGTACTAGATCAGGTTGGCCGCGCACTGACCTTTGTTTTGTACGGGACCATGTCGGCGGCGCACTTAGCTCCGCGGCTGTCCTCCGTGGCGGCCTATGGCCACCTACTCCCCCTTTATGCCGCTGCGCTAAGTGCGCCACCGACCTGATCTTGCGAGCGTGGTGGGCATTTGACCGCTAGTGCAGACACGCTCTTCCCTGCATCGTTGGCGCGTCACCGCCAGTGCAGACACCCCTTTCCAACACAGAGGGTCTTGCACCGCGCAGACCCACCATGGTCGCGGCCCTGGTGCTTGGTGTGTACGGCGTAGCGGCATAAAGGAGGAGTGGCTGGCCATAGGCCAGCACGGGGGACAGCCGCGTAGCCGTACACACCAAG
>JANMTF010000045.1:0-2293 GCA_031390175.1 Polaromonas sp. | reverse complement strand
AGCGAGCCGTCCTGGATGGCGATGCCTTTGATACCGCTGTAGTAGCGGCCCGACTTTTGGCCTTCGCGGTCGATCAGGTAGTCGTTGTCTTTATTAGCCACGGCGCGGAAGGTGCCGGGGATCAGCGCGGCGAAGTTGCCTTCTTCCTTGGTCATCGAGTGCATCTCGGCATCCGTCAGCGCGCGCGTAGGGTGGTGCGCCCACGACCAGACGATGCAGTTTTCATCATCAATCGGCACCCAGGCGTGGCCGCGCAGGGCGTTGTCGCCGTAGGGCGGAATCATGGTGTACCAAGGCATGATCCACTGCGTCACGCGCCAGTAGCTTTGGTCGTCCTGTGTCGGGCGCTTGGCCGCTATCACCATGCCGCCGTCCGACTTGTGCACTTGGAAGATGGGCCGTGTATTGGTAATGTGCTGCGCGCCAGCGGTGCCTACGTGCAGCGGGTCGGTTTTGAGCTCGCCCTTGTGCAGCCACGACACATGGCTCGAATCAATACCGCCCTCCATGCCCTGCAAATAGTTGCTTTCCTGAAAGCGCTTGGACACATAGCGGTGCGCATCGGGCACGGTCGCCCATTCAAACTGCGGCGGCTCGGGCTGCTGCTCGGGCGCGCCCATATAGGTCCACACCACACCGCCCAGCTCAATGCAGGGGTAGGACTTGAGCTTGACCTTGGTACACAGCTTGCTCTCCTCTGGCTCAGATGGAATCTCTTTGCACTGGCCGGTGGTGTCGTATTTCCAGCCGTGGTAGGGGCAGCGAATGCCGCCCTCTTCATTGCGGCCAAACCACAGCGACACGCGGCGGTGCGCGCAAAACTCGTCGATCAAGCCCAGCTTGCCGCTGGTATCTCTGAAGGCAATCAGTCGCTCGGACAGCAACTGCACCCGCACGGGCGGGCAGTCGGGCTGGGGCAGCTCTTTGGCCAAAAGGGCCGGTATCCAGTAACGCCTGAACAGCGCGCCCATGGCGGTGCCTGCGGCGGTGCGGGTTAAAACTTCGTTTTGCTCTACGCTGGTCATTAGCTTGTCCTGTGTGTTGTCAACTTATGAAACGTTTTGAAATTCACGACACCGAGTGATGTGGGTTTGCTTGCGACTTGCTTGCTCTTGAAAGCAGGGGGCCGACTCTTTGTGCTGTGCACGCCCTGGCACTTGGTGTGGAGCCACGCGGTGGATCGCCAAGCACCTCGCAAGATCAGGTCGACGGTGCACTTAGCGCAGCGGCATAAAGGGGGAGTAGGCGGCCATAAGCCGCCACGGAGGACAGCCGCGGAGCTAAGTGCGCCGTCGGCCTGGTCCCGTACAACACAAGGGCCAGTTAAACCAAGGGGAAGCATTTGAGCAAGCACCATTAGTCCGCCGTAATGCCACCAGTCTTCACTGTCTGCGCCCACATCGCCAGCTCGCTACGCACCAACGTGTCTAGCTGCTCAGGCTTGCCGCCCACCGCATCTACACCCATGGCTGCCAGCGCGGTTTTGACTTCCGGCAAAGCCAGCAGAGCATTTACCTCGGCATTCATCTTGGCCAACACGGCGGGTGGTGTATCTGCCGGGGCGGCTATGCCAAACCAGGCCTGGCTTTGCACAGGTGGGTAGCCCGCCTCGGCCAGCGTGGGAACGTTGGGCACTTGGGCCGAGCGGCGGGCGCTGGTGACGGCCAGCATGCGCATCTTGCCGCTTTGCACCAGGGGCAGCGCGGTTTGCAGGGTGACTATGCTCACGTCCACATGGCCCGCGGCCAAATCCGTCAGCGCACCACCCGTGCCTCTGTAAGGTATGTGGGTAATAAACAGGCCCGTCTGCTGCTTGAACATTTCCATCGTCAGGTGGTGCACGCTGCCCACACCAGGCGAGGCGTAATTGAGCTTGCCCGGTGGCTGCGCCTTGACATAGGCCACCAGCTCGCGCGCCGTCTTGGCGGGCACGCCATTGCTCACCACCAGCGCCAGCGGGCTGGCGCCCAAGAGCAGCACTGAGGAAAAACTTTTCACCGGGTCATAGGGCAGCTTGGCCCGCAACGCGGGCAAGGTGCTAAAGGCCGTGGCCGAGAATAAATAGGTGTAGCCGTCGGGCGCGGCCTTGGCCGCCGCCTCAAAGCCAATGGCCCCGCCCGCGCCCACCTTGTTGTCCACCAGCACCGGAACACCCCAGCGCTGCGACAGGCGCGGCCCCAGCAGGCGCGCCAGCTGGTCGCCCGTGGTGCCAGGCGTCGAGGGCACAATGAATTGGATAGCGCGTGATGGATAGGCGCTGGTTTGCGCGCTCACCTGCGCATAGGCCAATGCA
>JANMTF010000036.1:0-13700 GCA_031390175.1 Polaromonas sp. | reverse complement strand
CTTGGCACATTCTTCCAGCACGGCTTCGGCGGTGTCGTAGCCCGCATCTTCAAAACCAGGAATCTTGGAAACCGCGTCAATGTTGGCGATATGCTTGATCGCGAACAGCATGTCTTTGAGGGGGGCTTTGTAGGTCATATCTAATATCTCTGAATCAATGCTGAGGTAACGCAAAAATCGCAAAAATGAAAACAAAAAAAACGCAAAAACCTGTACTGTCTTTTTTGCGTTTTTTGCGTTATTTCTGCGTTTTTTGCGTTATATAAAATGCTTGTAAATCAAAGCGCGGCAACCAGTTCTGGCACGGCGACAAACAAATCAGCGGCCAACCCAAAATCGGCCACGCTGAATATCGGTGCCTCTGGGTCTTTGTTGATCGCCACGATGACCTTACTGTCTTTCATACCCGCCAAGTGCTGAATAGCGCCGCTGATACCGCAAGCCACGTACAACTGCGGCGCGACAATCTTGCCGGTTTGGCCTACTTGCCAGTCGTTGGGTGCATAGCCAGCGTCCACCGCAGCGCGCGATGCACCCATGGCAGCACCGAGTTTGTCAGCCAGGGGGGTCATCACTTCGGTAAACTTTTCGCTGCTGCCTAAAGCGCGGCCACCGCTGACGATGATTTTGGCGGCTGTCAATTCGGGGCGGTCGTTTTTGGCGATCTCGCTGCCCATGAAAGTGCTCTTGCCGCTGTCGGCTACACCAGTCAGCACTTCTACAGCGGCGCTGCCACCGGTAGCGGCTGCAGGGTCAAAGCCCGTGGTCCGCACGGTGATCACCTTGGTGGCATCTTGGCTTTGCACGATGGCGATCGCGTTGCCTGCGTAGATGGGGCGCTCGAAAGTGTCAGCGCTGTCCACCTTGGTCACATCGCTGATCTGGCCTACGTCCAGTTTGGCAGCTACACGTGGGGCGATGTTTTTGCCCGATGCGGTTGCTGGAAACAGGATGTGCGAGTAGCTCGAAGCAATCGCCAGCACCTGCGCTGCCATGTTCTCAGCCAAGCCGTGGGCAAAGTGCGCACCGTCCGCATGAATCACTTTGCTGACGCCCGCGATCTGCGCTGCCGCTGCGGCTGCTGGGCCAGCGCCCGAACCCGCCACCAGCACATGCACGTCACCACCGCAGGCAATGGCGGCGGTGACTGTGTTCAGGGTTGCGCCCTTGATGGTGGCGTTGTCGTGTTCTGCAATTACTAAACTTGTCATGTTGAATCCTTAACGAGAGGGAGGGATATCACGCAAAAAACGCAAAAAATGAAAACAAAAAAACGCAAAAAAATCAGAAAAATTTTTTCTTTTTTTGGCGTTTTTTGTGTGTCTTTTTTAGCGTTTTTTGCGATAAATAATGAAAGTGCTTAAAGCACCTTAGCCGTATTCTTCAGCTTGTCCACCAGCGTTGCCACATCCGGCACCATGATGCCTGCGCTGCGCTTGGGCGGCTCCATCACTTTGAGGGTTTTGATGCGCGGCTTCACATCCACACCCAGGTCTTCGGGTTTGAACACGTCGAGCTGCTTTTTCTTGGCCTTCATGATGTTGGGCAAGGTCACGTAGCGCGGCTCGTTCAGGCGCAGGTCGGTGGTGATGATGGCGGGCAAGGTGATGGACAGCGTTTCCAGGCCGCCGTCTACTTCGCGGGTCACTTGCGCTTTTCCATCGACGATTTCGACTTTTGAGGCAAAGGTAGCCTGCGGCAAATCGGCCAGTGCGGCCAGCATTTGGCCGGTTTGGTTGCAGTCGTCGTCGATGGCTTGTTTGCCTAAAATCACCAGACCAGGCTGCTCTTTGTCGATGAGTGCTTTGAGCAGCTTGGCCACCGCCAAGGGTTGCAGCTCTTCGGCGGTTTCTACCAGAATGCCTCGGTCAGCGCCAATCGCCATGGCCGTGCGCAGGGTTTCCTGGCACTGGGCCACGCCGCAAGACACGGCGATAATTTCGGTGACGATACCCTTTTCTTTCAGGCGTGCGGCTTCTTCCACGGCGATCTCGTCAAACGGGTTCATGCTCATTTTGACGTTGGCGATATCGACCCCGGTATTGTCCGATTTGACCCGGACTTTCACGTTGTAATCCACCACACGTTTTACAGCTACCAAAACCTTCATATCACTAGCTCCACAAGTTAATTGAATTGACGTTTACGTCAACTGCGGCCATTGTATGCGCCTCGCTTTGTCCTTGGCATAGCGCAGCAAATCGAATTGCATAAACATAAAAAAGCACGATCGTTCTATTTTCTGGATTATAGAGCGAGATCGGTCAAAATTTAGGTCTTTCTCTCCAAAAGCGTCAACCTAACGACAATTAACCGACCGTCTGGATGGTTATTCCGGGTAAACCTGTACGGTAGTGTCGAAACGCAGCCGTTAAAGTCATGCATCGACGCATTTTGCGCCGCAGCATTTATCTCAAGGATTTAGCATGAAAGCTTCTCGTATAGCTCTTTCTATTTTGGCCTTAGCAGGCATGGGCGCCGCCAGCGCGCAAACCGTGCTCACCGTCTCCAGTTGGGTACCGCCTACCCACGGCCTGAGCGTGGCGCAAAAGGAGTGGTGCGACCTGCTGGAGAAGAACACCAGCGGCAAGATGAAATGCAACATTTTGCCCCGCGCCGTGTCCGCCCCGCCCGGCACCTTCGATGCGGTGAAAAATGGCCTGGCCGACGTGTCGTTCTCGGTGCAGGGCTACACGCCCGGGCGCTTTCAGTACACGCAAATGGCCGAGCTGCCATTTTTGGGCAACAGCTCTGAATCCATCTCGGTGGCGTACAACCGTGTGGCGACCAAAAACCCTGAGTTCGTAGGCGAGCATGCCGGCCTGAAGGTGATGAGCTTTTTCACCCATGGCCCCGGCATCGTGTTCAACACCAAGCGCGCTATCAGCAAAATCGAAGACTTGAACGGTCTGAAGTTCCGTATTGGCGGCGGTATGGTCAACGAGATCAGCAAAACCTTGAACATGAACGTCACCTTGAAGCCCGCACCTGACTCGTACGAGCTTCTCTCTGGCGGCGTGATGGACGGCACCCTCTTCCCCGCCGAGTCCACCGAGTCGTTCAAGATCGACAAAATCATCAAGCACGCTACCACCTTCCCTGGTGGCCTGTACAACACCAGCTTTGCGTTTGTGATGAGCCAGAGCAAATACGACAGCTTGAAACCTGAGGAAAAAAGCGCGGTCGATGCTATCAGCGGCGAAACCGTGGCCCGCATGTTTGGCCGCAGCTGGGACAAGGTAGACCGCCGCGCTATCGGATTGATGCAAGCCAACGGCGTGCAAATCACCAAGGCCGATGCCAAATTTGTGAGCGACGTGAAAGCCAAAACCTCAGGCCTGGAATCCAAGTGGGTGGCCGACTCCGAAGCCAAGGGTTTGAAAAATGCAGCCAAAGTGCTGGCCGAGTTCCGCGCCGAGATTGCCAAAGCTGAGAAGTAATCTCTTCGTTTCCCTTCCCTTGTCGCACTCCCGCTGACGCGGCCTCATGCCCATGAGTGCCGCGTTTTTTATGCTTTAGCGTTTATGCTTCACGCTACCTACCCACCGTGCCTTCTATGCGTAAATATCTAGAAATTTTCTGTAGCCTGCTCTGCGGCAGCGCGCTGTTTGCCATCATGGCACTCACGTTTTTTGACGTGGGCGGGCGCAAGCTGCTATCGCAGTCGATCCCAGGCTCGCTGGAGTTGACCGAGCTGCTGATGGTGGTGGTGATTTTTGCTGGCATGCCCTTGGTGTCGCAGCGTGGCGAACATGTGGTGTTTGACTCGTTGGACAGCTATTTGCCTGCGTGGCTGCTCAAAGTGCAAGGCGCATTAGTCCACCTGCTGTGCGCGGGGCTGATGATCGGCCTGGCCTACCTCATGTGGAAAACAGGCAACCAGTTTGCCCAGAACGGCGAGACGACGGCGCAGCTGAAGTTTGCGAAAGCGCCTTTTATCTACGGCATGGCGTTGCTGTGCGGCATTACGGGCTTGGTGCATATCGGCTTGATCAGCAAGCCCGCCAAAGAGCTGCAAGAAGGCGAAGGGGCGGCATTGTGATTGAATCATTACTGGGCTTTGCCGCCATTTTCGCCCTCGCGCTCTTGCGCGTGCCCTTGGCCTTTGCCATGGGCATCGTCGGTGTAGTGGGCATTGGCCTCACACGCGGCTGGATGCCCGCCCTGGCCAGCACGGCGCAGGTGGTGCACGAGACCGGCTTTGCCTATACGCTGTCGGTCATTCCGCTGTTTATTTTGATGGGCAACTTTGTCGCGCGCGCAGGCCTGGCACATGAGCTGTTTGCAGCAGCGTATGCCTTCATCGGCCACTTTCGCGGCGGCTTGGCGCATGCCACTGTGGCTGCGTGCGCAGGCTTTGGAGCGATTTGCGGTTCGTCCATCGCCACAGCAGCCACCATGAGCAAGGTGGCCTACCCCAGCATGAAGAAAATGGGCTACAGCGACAGCCTGGCAACGGGCGTGATGGCTGCTGGCGGCACGCTGGGCATCATGATCCCGCCGTCCACCATCATGGTGATCTACGGCATCATCACCGAGACAAACATTGGCAAACTGTTCGCAGCAGGCGTGATACCCGGCATCTTGACGGCCCTCTTAATGATGGGCGGCATCGCCATCATGACCGCGCGCGACCCCTCCCACGCCCCCGCAGGCGAGCGCACAGATTGGCCTGGCCGCTGGAGGGCGTTGCGCGGCATTTGGGGCGTAATTTTGCTGGTCATCGTGGTGCTGGGCGGCATCTATGGCGGCATCTTCACCGCCACCGAGGGTGCGGGCTTTGGAGCAGCGGGGGCTTTCCTGTTTGCACTGGCGCGCCGCCGCCTCACCTGGGCCATTCTCTACCAGGTCTTGGTCGAGTCGGCCCGCACCACGGCCATGCTGTTTACCCTGCTGATAGCGGCCACCATCTTCGCCAATTTTGTCAATTTCACCAGCATGCCCAATGATCTGAAATCGTGGATCACTGGCCTGGGCCTGTCCCCCATCATGATCATTACCGCCATGATGTTCATCTACATCGTGCTGGGCACGGTGATGGAAGAGCTGACCATGGTGCTGCTGACCATCCCGCTGTTCTTCCCCATCGTCACCGCCCTGGGCTTTGACCCGGTGTGGTTTGGCGTGCTGATTGTGATGATCGTGCAAATCGGCCTGATCTCGCCGCCCGTGGGCATGAACCTGTTTGTGCTCAACGCGCTGCTGCCCGGTGTGGGTTTGAGCGCTATCTTTCGCGGCTGCTGGCCGTTTGTAGCGGTGATGATCTTTGTACTGGGCCTGCTCATTGCGTTTCCGCAGCTCAGCCTGTGGCTGCCTAGTTTAATGAAGTGAGTCGGCCTCCAGTACTCTAGAATATTGCGGGAGCAGCTATTGAATATGCAGCATATTTGGCTTTTCCCCAAGGTCTTGGCTAACGATGGTTCTTCGGTGGTTTGCTGGGCTTTTGTACTTGGATCAGGTCGCCGGCGCACTTAGCTCCGCGGCTGTCCCCCGTTGCGGCCTGGGGCCGCTGCCTCCTCCTTTATGCCGCTGCGCTAAGTGCACCACCAACCTGATCTTGCCAGCTTGGTGTGCGCACAAACCACCCGCGCGTCGACTGGCTCAGTCAGCCCGCATATGCACCACCCGCTGCGGGTACGGAATCTCAATGCCCGCAGCACGCAGCGCGTGCAGCACGGCGACGTTAATTTCGCCCCGCACGTTGAGCTGGCCGTTCTCTGGGTCAGCAATCCAAAAACACAGACTGAACTCCAGACCGTCAGGCAAAAAATTGCCCAGGTGCGCGACCGGCTCGGGGTCTTTCAGCACTCGGGCGCTGGCCAGGGCGGCATCGCACAGCAGTTTTTGCACCATTGCCACGTCGCTGTCATAGCCCACAGTGATGTTGCTGACAATCAAGATTTTCGGGTCAGCGAGAGACAGGTTTTCGACCCGCTCGGTGATGAGTTTTTCATTGGGCACAATGGCCTCGCGCCCGTTCACCGCGCGTATGACGGTGTAGCGGGTTTTGATGTCGCTTACCTTGCCCTCAAAGCCGTCTACTTTTACGTTGTCGCCAATCCGCAAGCTGCGCTCCAGCAAGATGACAAAGCCGCTCACATAGTTGGCCGCCAGTTTTTGCATGCCCAGGCCCAGGCCTACGCCAAACGCACCGCCCAGCACTGACAGCGCGGTTAAATCCACCCCCAGCGCCGACAGCGCAAACAGCAGGCCCACGATCAGCAGCAGCATGCGGATGGCGTTGGTGGCAATTTTGCGCAGCGACAGGTCGGCCACCGTATCGCGCAGCACCTTGGCCTCGATGGTGGCCGATACCCACAGGCTGATCACCAGCACCAGAGCGGCAGAAATAATGCCCTCCAGAATGGTCAACAAGCTCACCTTGGATTTGCCGAAGCTGAATTTCATGCTCTCCAGCTCGCCAGTGAGCACAGGCAGCGCGCCCAGCAGCCACAGCACCACGCCCAGCCACACCAGCCAGGAGAAAAACCGCTCCAGCAGCCTGGCCATGGCCGAGTCGGGGTAGGCAGCCGAAAGCACGCGCGCTATGAGCCTGATAGCTGTCAGCGCAAGTAATATAGGCGCTGCCAGCCGAATAATGGCGTAGTCTGGGTCGCTAAACCACAGCACTTTGGCGGCATACAGCAGCACCAGCGCCAGCAGCGGGAACAGCACGCCATCGATGGTGCGGCGGCCAAACCACACCGACTCTTTGGCGATCACGGTGCCAACCCGAACGCCCATTACTTTGGGCCGCTGCCAGTGCACCAACGCATAGGCCAGGCCCAGGCAGGCCAGCAAGGTGGCAATTTCTAACCACACGTCGGGGCGTGAGATGTCTTTTAGCAACGCGGAAATTTGGCTCATAGCTCAGTATTGTGGCGCATCACCGGAGGCCCTTGTGACAGCTTGTCGCGGTGCACGCGTCGCCACTGAGCTAACCCGATGAAGCCCGCAAACTCCGTTCGGGCTGAGCCTGTCAAAGTCCACGCAAAGCCTCAGGCGGGCTATGTCGGCCACACGGGGGCGCGCTTTTGCACAAAGGCTTGTACGCCCTCTTGCGCGCAGGGGTCCATCATGTTCACCGCCATGGCTTGGCCCGCCAGTTGGTAGGCGGCATCCAAGCCCAGACCCTGCTGGCGGTAAAACAGCTCTTTGCCCATTTGCAAAGCCACGCGGGGCTTGCTGCAAATTTGCGCGACCAGCTTTTCCACCTCAGCGTCCAAGGCCAGCGCGGTGTCGTCAGCCGCCATAGCGTTAATCAACCCATAGCTCAACGCGGTGGGCGCATCAATAAACTCCCCCGTCACCAGCATATGCATAGCATGCTTGGCCTGCAGGCTGCGCACCAGCGGCACCGACGGCGTGGCGCAAAACAGTCCATAGTTGATGCCACTGGTAGCAAAGCGCGCGGCGGGTGACGCCACGGCCAAGTCACACTGCGCCACCAGTTGGCAGCCCGCAGCAGTAGCCAGGCCATGCACCCGCGCTATCACGGGCACAGGCAGCCGGACTATCGACACCATCATCTTGGAGCATTGCGCAAACAGCGTTTGGTAAAACGCCAGCGATGGGTTGGCCGCCATGTCTTTGAGGTTATGGCCTGGGCAAAAGGCTTTGCCTGTGGCCGCAATGACCGCAGCGCGCGAAGCATTGTCTGCCTGCACTACGTCCAATGCCGCTTGCACAGCGCCGATCATCTGCGCAGACAGCGCGTTAAAGTTGTCAGGACGGTTCAACGTGAGGGTGTACACGCCCCGGGCGTCTTTTTGCACCACCACGAGGTCGTTTGCAAGGTTGTTTTGCATATGGTTTAAGCCTATAGCCTTTTAAAATATTGCGGGAGAAGCTATAAATTGCGTAGTGGCTTACACCTGCATTGCAGCCAGCCATCGTACCAAAATACCGCAGGCTTTGACCGTCTAGCTCAGCCAAATAGTCCAAACGGCGCAAACTCGCCAGAGAGTAACGCCTTGCTATCCTGGTACCCAAACCAGCCTTCAATCAAGCTGGCATAGACGCGGCGAAAATCTGTGGTGTGCGCTACGTTGCCGCCTGCGTCCAGCGCGGTCAGGCTGGGCGGCTTGCCGTAATGGCCTCCCTTCACTGGCTTGCCGATCACGTACATATGGTTGGCCGTGCCATGGTCGGTGCCCAGGCTGGTATTTTCTGCTGCGCGGCGGCCAAACTCGGAAAACACCAACACCGTTACATCGTCAGCGCGGCCAATGCGCTCCATGTCCTGCATAAATCCAGACACTGCGTCGGACACATAGGTGAGCAATCGCTGGTGCAGCTCGCCCTGCTGCACATGGGTGTCAAAGGCATTGTGTCGGTATGCGGTGTAGTACAGCCGGGTGGGCAAGTCGGCGGCGATCATTGCGGCGACCTTGGGCAAGTCCACCGAGATCAAGCCATAGTCCACTGGGGTTTTGTAGCTAGACCATGCCGTGCGTACTAGCTGGGATGCCTCGCGCGCGCTGGCGGCGACGCTGTTGAGATAGCGTTGGGATGTACTGCCGGGTGTTGCGCTCGGTGTAGCACCCTGCGGCGCAAGGTCCAGCAGCGGGCGGCTCTGGTGCAAGCCTTTGCGCCGGAATCTTTCGGGGTCGTCAAATACCACGGGGACATGGCGCGCGGCGTTGACGGCCAGCGACTGGCGCTCGTCGATGTTGACCAAAAAGTTGGAGGTCAATGCTGGATCGACAGCGTCGGCCAAGCGCCCTAACCAGCCATAGGGCTCGCCGCTGTTGGGCGCGCCGGTGTGCCAGTAGGCCATGGAGGTGAAATGCGAAAACGACGGTTGCGCATAGCCGCAGCCATGCACGATGGCCATTTTGCCGTCCTTGAACAGGCGCTCAAAGCCCGACATGCCGGGGTTGAATCCGTATTGGCTATCGATCTTGCGCAGTGCGGCTGGGCGTATGCCAATTTTGGGCCGCAGCCGATAGTAGGCATCGTCTGCATAGGGCACCAGGGTGTTAAAGCCATCGTTGGCACCCGACAGCTCCAGCACCACCAAAATACGCTTGGACATGTCGCGTGCTGCATGCGCCGCTAAAAAGGGTGTGCCCGCAGCGAGGCCCGTCATGGCTTGCATCAGGCTGCGTCGGGTGATGCCAGCGTGATGGTGCTCAGAGTGGTTGTGTTCAGGCATTTTGATCATCCCAGTTGATAAGCGGGCAACGACAAGATCACATGCAGCGTGTTGCGCAGCGCGTCTTCCATATAGCTGTCGGCTTGGGTAAGGTCTGCCGTGCCAAGGTCGGCTTCCAGCAGTGCAGTGATTTTTTGGCGGGTGTCGCCAGAGACTGGCGCAGACAGAAAGCGCGCCAGTAAATGATCCACCGCGGCTTGCGTGGTCTTGCAGCCCGCTGCGCGCAACATGGCAGAAATATCCAGTTGCGCGGTGCTGCGCGGAATGGGCTTGACCTTCTCAATGGCCTTGCGCCACGCATGGTAGCTGGCCAGCCGGGTGTTGAAGTCTTCATCCCGATCCACCTGCATTGACATGGGCGCTGCACCCCGGCCTTCTGTTTTACCGTCTGGTTTGGTGGCGGTAGTGATGTCTTGGCCCGTGGCAATCTTGTCGGCTACCGACAAGATTTGGTAGAGCTGGTTGGGCACGCGATCGGTGGGTACAAAATCGATAGGCGGAAACACGGTGTCGTACACAAAATTGCCGCGTGCGAACAACAGCCCCGGCGTGATCCAGCTCCTGCCATGGGCCCAGCCTGCTACATTGGGCGGGAAAAGCAGCTTTTGCCCAAGTGATTCAGTCAAATCATTAAAGTCAGGGATGCCGGGCACCGCCCGCAGGCCCATCTTGCGGTAGGTGGAAACCACCAGCTCGACCGGTGGCTTGATGCGGGTAGCAACCGATGCATCGCTAAAAAAATCACGCGAGTTAAAAAGCGTATCAAGAAAAGGCGCGATCTCATATTTAGACTCACGTAGCAGCTCACCCAAGCGCGTCCGCAACGTGGGTGACAGTTCTTCGCGCACAAAATAGCGGTACAGCTTGGCCGCGATAAATTCAGCGGTTGCGGGCTGCGCCAACAAAATATCAATCACCTGCACGCCGTCGAAGTTGCCTGTGCGGCCCAGCACGGTTTTGTCTGCGTTGTCATGCTGCGCAGGGTTGACTTTAAACTCCAGTCCCGCGTAGTTCCAGCCTGTGAAAGCGCGCGCCGCCTCGCGGATGTCCTGCTCGCTATAGTGGCCCACCCCCATGGTGAAAAGCTCCATAATTTCGCGTGCAAAATTCTCGTTGGGTGCGCCCTTGACGTTCTGTGCCGCATCCAGATACGAGAGCATGGCAGGGTCTCGCGCCACGGCGATCATCAGGGTTCGGAAATTTCCGGTGGCCTGCGCGCGCAGCAGCTCGTTTTGCTTGAGCAGCTTGCGGTAGTCGCGCACCTTTTCTTCGCTGGTGGCAAAGTGGCCGTGCCAAAACAAAGTCATTTTTTCTTCCAGCGGGCGCTGGGTCACCAGCATACGGTGTGCCCACCAGTAGCTCACCCGATGCGCCTCCAGGCGGCTGGCGCGCAGCCAGTATAAAAATCGGTCCGCCACTTGCTGCATGCGTCGGTTGCCACCCGGCTTAACCTTCACGCCCAGGGCCTCTCCCGTGTCGCGTGCCTGGTTGGTAGCCGCCGGGCGGGAGGCCGCAAATGGCTCCAGGCCTGGGTCGTGCACGTCAGAGGGTTCGAACGCGGGCAAGGGATTGGCAATGCGCTGGTAACGCACCAGGGACTGCACTGCCTGGCGCGCGGGCATGGCAGCCAAGCGGGCTACCTCAGCAGGCGTGCCACCAAAGCCAGCGCGCTCGATCAAATGGGCTGCGCGCTCTGGGCTCCAGTCGCTGGCCGAGATGGGCTGCAGGTCATCTTGCCAATCGGCAGCGGCAGCCTGCGACCCCAAGGCCGCGAAGCTGAGTACACATAGGGCGAGAAGTGGGCGAAAGCGGGCCCACTTGAGATGGTGCATCATGTCATCAGTCTCCAGTCAATTCACTATACCAGCGACGATCTGGCGCTGCACGCGCCATGGTGACAGCCGCACCTGCTATTCTCCAGGCTCAGTCCTCGGCAAGAAACGGCAACAGATGATTGAGCAATACTTTGGGTTGCTCCTCCGCCATCCAGTGACCGCACTGCTCGATCACCCCACCGCGCACATTGCTGCCCAGCCGCTGGAGGGATTCCAGCACTTCTGTGCCGCGCCCCCAGCCCTTGTTGCCGCCCAGCGCCAGCACGGGCATGCTTAGCTTGAAGGTCTTGGCCGTGGCTTCGTTGTCTGCAATGTCGCGGGCCAGGTTGCGGTAGTAGGCAAACCCGGCACGCAACGCACCCGGCTGGCTGTAGGTGCGCAGGTATTCGGCAATGTCCTGGGCAGACAGCACGTTGGGGTGGCTGCCCCAATTGCGGTAAAACCAACTGAAATAAATGTCTTCCCGCCCCGTAATCAAGGCCTCCGGCAGGTCAACCGTCTGGTGAAAAGCATGGTGCCAGCGTTTGCCGCCTTGGCTAAAGTTGGTCGCCCCGTCGCCAGGAATGGTCACGTCCAGCACGGCCAGCTTGCGCACCGCCTGCGGATGCGCGGCGGCCAGGGCGTAGGCGGTGGGGCCGCCCCAGTCATGGCCCACCATTGCAAACTGTGTGAGCCCCAGATGCTCGTGCAGCAAGCGCCAGATGTCATGGGCGATGGTTTTTTTATCGTAGCCTTCCAGCGGCCGCGACGAATCCCCCAGGCCGCGCAGGTCGGGCGCAATCACCCGATAGGTCTTGGCCAGCTCGGGAAGCACATAGCGCCACACGTACCAGCTTTGCGGCCAGCCGTGCAGCAGCACTACCGGCGCGCCCGCGCCAGCGGTGACGTAGTGCAACTGCACGTCGCCCAGATTGGCGTAATGGTGTGAAAGATCGATTGCTGGCGTTGGATGGGTCATGATGATGTTTCTTGGTGGGTGAAGTGCGTGGCAATATTGCGGCTCAGTGCATTGTTGCGCAGAGCCGCAACATTATTCTTCAGTCCAACGGTCATCAGGCACGGGCTGCTTTTTGCCCACCTTGGCCCAGGTTTTATCAGCCTTGGCTTTAGAAGCGGCTGCACTACGCCGCTCAAAAAAGTCAGCCGTTTCCATGGCGCTGATTTTCTCGGCGATGGCGACCACGAAAAACTGGTTCATGGTGGTGTCGTCGGCAGCGGCAATGCGCTTGGAGGCCAGTTTGAGAGACTCGGGCAGGCGAAGGGCGTAGCTGCTCATGGCGTGAATCCTTTCTTGCTAGGTAGGCGGAGCTGAAAATAACGAAAAGTTTGCTCTGGGTTCAGCACCAAAATACCCAAGTTTTTAGCGGGCGCGAAGTCGCGGCAGTTTCTCCATCACCGGGGCACCGCCCGCACGCCCACGCACCAGCTTCAGCCAGGGTTTTCGCCAAGGGTCTTGCAGGTGGTTCATGGACATGTTTATAACGCATAGGCTGGATATGCAGCGTCACCGCATCACTCTGTCCACGCCCCATCCAAGGCCACGCCATAAAATAGCCAGCACCTACAAAAGCCTGATCTATTTTTTGAAAACTACGCAAACCCTACCCACCACTCGCCCGCAGCGTATCGCCATCGTCGGCGCAGGCTTTGCAGGCCTCGCATCCGCTACCCTCCTGGCCCGCGCTGGCCACCATGTGACCGTGTTTGAAAAGTTTGCCACGCCGCAAGCCGTGGGCGCGGGTATCTTGGTGCAGCCCACCGGCTTGGCCGCCATGCGCGCGCTGGGCATTGCAGATGACGTGCTGGCCCACGGTGCCAAAGTAGACTGGCTGTACGGCGTGAATCCCAATGGCAGGCGGGTGATCGACATTCGCTACCACCGCTGGCAAGCGGGCAGCTACGGCCTGGGCTTGCACCGTGGTGTGCTGTTCAACGCGCTGTGGCAAGCCGCCACCGCAGCGGGCGTGCAGATCCGTACCGGCCATGAAGTCACCCAACTGGCCGAGCTGGCAAGCTACGACCTGCGGGTGATAGCCGACGGTGCCAACTCCAAGCTGCGCGGCCAAACTGGGCTGAAGTACAAAGACACCCTCTACCCCTGGGGCGCAGTGTGGGCCGTGCTGCCCGACGCGCAGCGCCACTACAGCAGCACCCTGTGGCAGTGGTATCGCTTGGCCCACCAAATGCTGGGCATCATGCCCACTGGGCTGGCACCCGGCAGCAACACCCCCGTGGTCAGCCTGTTTTGGAGCCTGCGCCAAGACCGCTACGCCGCACTGCAAAGCGCCGGCCTGCAAGCCTGGAAAGACCAAGTGCTGGCGCTGAACCCCGGCTGCGCCGAGCTGCTGGCGCACCTCAACAGCATGGACCAGCTCACCTGGGCGCGCTACCACGATGTAGTGATGCCCAGCTATCACACCCCTGGCAACACCCACTGCACCGTAGTGATAGGCGACGCCGCCCACGCCACCAGCCCGCAGCTAGGCCAAGGTACTAATTTGGCCCTGCTAGACGCCGTGGCTTTGACGCAAGCCCTGAGCACAGCACCCAATCTGACCAGCGCTCTGGCCGCCTACACCCAAGCGCGGCGCGGCCACCTGCACTTCTACAGCCAAGCCAGCCGCCTGCTCACCCCCCTGTTCCAAAGCGACTTGACAGTCCTGCCGTGGCTACGAGACGTATTCCTGGCCCACAGCGCAGGCTGGCCC
>JANMTF010000027.1:0-8188 GCA_031390175.1 Polaromonas sp. | reverse complement strand
GGCAGCAGCATCACTTCAGCATGGTACACAGGCGCGACTGCCATCAACACCATCAGCGGCACATCGATGGCGTCACCCCACGTCAGCGGGGTTGCCGCATTGGCGCTGGCTGCCAATACCACCGCCACACCTGCTGCGGTGGCAGCCTTTTTAAGCACCCATGCGACGCTTAACCGGGTGACGTCCGCAGGCGCGGGTTCGCCCAATAAATTGGTGTATTCACTGGCAGCGGGTGCTCCCACAGAGCCGCTTTCCCAGTTTGTAGCAGTAAAGTCCATCGTGGGTAGTGCGACTAAAAGCGGTGCTAACTGGAAAGCCAGCGCCACAGTGACCATTCGCGATCTAAGTTCGGGTGCAGTAGTAGCCGGTGCAAGCGTCAGCGGCAGTTTTTCACCAGGCGGCAGTGCAAACTGCGTCACGACCAGCATCGGTGCTTGTAAATTAACCAGTGCCACACTTAGCAAGTCATCGGTCTCTTCCGTGTTCACCATAGTCGGCGTTTCTGGCACCAATATGTCCTACGACGCGACCCAAAACTCGGCCACTCAAATCACCGTTCTTCGCCCTTGAGTCCCACGTCAGGCTAGCATTTCCGCCATTTTTTTTCAAAGCCATTGGCCACCTCCAGGCGGCCTGCTGCTTTGCCAGCAACTCAAGACGCAAATAGTCTGTGGGTGGTGGATGGCCCACAAAAAATGCCCTCGCAAAGGAGGGCATTTCGAAAACTAGCTTGAGACGCTAGCACAGTAGCTTAACTGCTAGAAGCGCAACGGCCACTTGAAGCGCCTTTGCTACTAGCGGCGCGATGGCCGCTGGATGCCCCACCGCGCTTCGAACCCTTATGGGACGATGCGGCCTTGGACGAAGCACACCCGCGTTTGCCGCCACGCCTGGGCGAACAGAGCGTGCCACCAGAAACCAATTTCATTTCTTCCAAAGACAAAACTTTCATCACAATCTCCTTTAATTTAACATTAAAAAATAGCAAACCAAAGATGTAGTCTGCCAAAAAATTAAACCTCTAAGCACTATTTATGTCAATTGAATGACGCACCTCTGCCCAGCGATGCTGCGTTGTTTGGAGCATGCAACCGAGTTGCAAGATACTTTTTTTACAAATAGCAAATTTATTTACAAAACCATCACGAAGAAAAATTTGCAATACTCACGCGGCTGCACTGACCAGACAGGTAAGTGCAACCAAACGGAAATATTTCATTGCAAATTTAGGTGGTTTTTACACGGATCCGTAGATCCAGGTAATACTAGGTAAATTAGTCATGCTGATGCTACATCCTCACCGCGCGAAGTGATTTTTCATCCGGACAATGCTCCATCACATCGGGGTGCCAGCTCAGCCGCCATGTATGCGTAAAAAGCTATGGTGATGGCAGCAATCGACGCTGACATATCGGCATCCCAACATTGTCAACACTGGAGGCGCTCTCCTACACCTAGCCATCTTCGCTGCTGACAGTCTGCGCCGCCAGTTCTCAATATCCTTGGCTTCAAGCGCAGTTCGTTGGGCTGAGCTTTTCACCAAGGCGTTGACACATGGTATTTTTTGAACCCGGCTTGTATTTGCGTGTGGAGGAACTGGAAAACGGCCCCAAGCCGTTTCCGTTGCAAAGCGGGTTTTCGCTCAGTTGCGCTTATCGCGCGGTGGGGCTGTACAACCCGTCCGAAACCAGCGACGCCTATTTTGTACTTTCCAACGACCGCGATGAAATCTGGTTTATCTGCAACCGGCACTTGCGCACGATCGGGCTATTGCCGCACGAACAACGGCTTCGAATTACCCACGTGCCGCTCTCCAAGATTGATTCGATGCCTGGTCGCAACATGAGGCAAGCAGAGGTGGCAGATGCTGTCGCTTGAAGGCGTTGAATGCGCGTCTTTGGTCGGTGCGACTGCACCGGTGCTGGTGACGGCAAACGGCACCCATCTTCTGGCGGAGTGGTACGAGTGCGACTTTTCCCTGGCAGATCTCGGTGACGCAAGGAGCCTGCGCGAGACGTGCCTGATGGCTACTCGCCACAGCGGACTGAACGTCGTGGGTGACGTGTTTCACCAATTCGAACCTCAGGGCGTGACAGGCACGGTGTTGTTGGCCGAATCGCATCTGGCCATCCACACCTGGCCCGAATCGGGCTTTGTCACGCTGGACGTCTACGTCTGCAATTACCTCGAAGACAACACCCAGAAGGCTTTCAAGCTGTACGGCGCACTGAAAGGTCACTTCAAGCCGCAACGCGAAAATTTCTCCCAAGTTCGACGGGGCTTGCAAGATGAATGAATCGATGGCTGGTCACGCTAACGAAGCATCCGCGTTCCGTGTCAAAACCACAGGATCTGGCCTTTGGTTAACGGAAGCACTGGACGATGGCTTGCGCTATTCAATTCGCACCCACCGTGTGTTGAGCCAGGACGTAAGCCCCTTCCAGCGCGTGGAGGTGCACGAGAGTGACAGCTTTGGCCGCATCCTGGTACTGGATGGTTCGTTCAACGTCTCAGAAAAAGACGAGTTTTTTTACCACGAGAACCTGGTGCATGTGCCCGCCTGCACGCACCCGCGGCCGGCAAAGGCGTTGATCATTGGCGGTGGCGACGGCGGTGCCGCTGAGGAGCTGCTTAAGCATTCATGCGTGCAAAGCGTAAGCTTGGTGGAGATCGATCAGATGGTTGTCGACGCTGCCAGAACTCACCTTCAAGCCATCCATCGTGGCGTGATCAATCAGCCCACCGGCCACCCCAAGCTCAGCGTGCACATCGCTGATGGATTCGAGTTTGTTAAAAAAAATACGGAGTGTTACGACTTGATCATCTTGGATCTGACCGATCCAGGGGGTCCGTCTGCGCCGCTGTACACCGCTGACTTTTATCGCGCCTGTGCAGCCAGGCTCAATCGGGGCGGCATTTTGGGACTGCACATTGCGTCCCCATTTGCGCAACAGCGGCGGATTGTGAGTGCGCTCACCGGTTTAAAGGAGGCATTTGAAATCGTGCGACCCTACCTGGTGACGGTGCCATTGTCCGGCGGGCCGTGGATGATGGCGTGCGCCTCTAATTGTCTGGATCCTGCGATGCTGAAAGCCAATGCTGTCGATGCGAGGCTGATGGCCAGGGGCGTTTCAGACCTGCAACTCTACAACGGCAGCACACACTCGGCGTCGATGGCCCTGCCTAACTACCTGCGCACTGCGCTTGTAGCCACCGGCGCTTGCCTTTGAAGGACCTGCGCTCAGGGGTGGCATCCGCGACACGTAGAAAGGGGCTTTCCACTTCGAGACTGCGCCGCTAATCCGTTTTCACCGCGCCTCGGATATTCATTGCAGCCAGCCCCACCTGCAAAGAAATCAGGGCCCAGGCTTGGGTGTGCCAACCCCACACCGCCCAAAGCACATTACTCAACAGAAAAACCCAAAAACCTGTGTTGCGCCGATGCTCCTTGCTGGAGGCCACCAGCCACGATGCCACCAGAGTGATGACCATAGCAGGCCATTGAAGCAGGTCAAGAAAATCCATAGAAACGTGTCCTCGCCGGCCGTTTTACAGATCAACCTTGGCGTGCTGAACTTTGTCCATCTTGGCTGTCTCGCCCTTCACATAAGCTTTGACAGCTTCAAAAGCATATTTCAAACCTTGCGCGCCGGCGTTGTCCCAGTACGCGCCATCTTCAGGGCTGAAATGAATCAGGCAGATGGCAGGGTCTTCCTTGCCTTTGGGAAACCACAGTTTCAGGGATTCGGTCCAAAGATCATCAATCATGCCTTTGTCGCGCTCTACCGTTGCCCGCCCCGACAGGCTGGCAAATTGGCTTGAGCCTTGAAACGTCAGCGTCATGTTGGAATTGGTTTGAATCTCAGAGATTTTTGGTGAATCCATGCGGGTAAAGAAATAGATATCCGCGTCGTCCTGCAGCAGGGCAATGGCCATCGGCCGGCCATGCGTGTGGCCGTCACCGCCACTGACGATCATCATCGCCGTGTCGAAGTTGTCCAAAATATCGTGTAAATTTTCGCGCGTGTTGGTAGGGGTATCCATGATTTAACTCCAGAGAGGTGTTGAGAAGCATTGAAGGTGACTAAGAGCCATCATTTGCCTGTAGGGCAGCTTGAGCTTAGGGGGATGTCGTTCACCAGCGTGTCGGTTAAGGTAACCACAGCGTGTAGGAATGTGGCGTGATCGTCCGTGCGACGTCAGGTGGATGAGGGTGCCCAGGTCGAGCCAGACCGAAATCGGATTTGCGCCCAGTGGTCTGCCTGGCCGCGACTGCGTTGACCCCAACGTGCGCCATCAGTGCTTCGTTTGCCCACTAAATCCATGCAGATACTTCGTCTCTTAGGGTTGAATTTTCTATCCGTAACCAAAGAAAATACGAAACGAAACGGGACGGGGCTGCTTTGGGAAATCATTGCAACCCCGATCTTACAAAGCCTAGGTGAATTAACTGAGACAGCGCAGTGTCCCAGGAACCGCCAAGGCGACATCCGAAGGCGGCGATTACAACTGGTTAAGCGGTATTGCAATGTCAGTCACAACGTTCTGCCTATCAAATTTGCCACGCAAGGTTGCTTTGCCAGTGGGCAGCTTCACGCTATACAGGCTGATCGCGCCATCCTGCGTCTTGATCGAGGCGAGTGATTGCACGTCAACTGTCACAGCGTCCCTTATGGTGCTGTAGATGTCGAAGCCCGCCACTTCGGTGGCATCGATGGTGAGTTTTCCAGTCGCGGCGAGGGTGCCGCTGTTCGGCGGGGACTGCAGGGCGATCTGGTCCAGCGTCGAATCAAGTGCGTACAGCGTTGTGGCTGTGTTCGCGCTCAGGTCGTTGTTGGTATAGGCTGAACCCACTATGCCCAGTGCCGTCACACCGGGGGTGTAATTGAGCGCACCGTCGACAATGGTGACGCCCCCTGCATTCACGTTGTGCCGCAGGTTTTGCCCCTTGCTGCTGGTAATGCGCAGGCGGTCTGCGGCCGGGTTGAAATCCACTCCGTATGACGTGCTGCCGTCCAGCGGGACGCTCAAGCGGTTGACGAGCGTTGCGACCGCATTTGACGTGTCAAGCACATAGACGCCGCCGGCATTGCCAACGCCATACAGCAGCCGGTTCTGAACCCTGAAGTCGATCCCGATCAGGAATGTGTCGCCACCGGACAGATTCGACACGAAATTAATGCTGCGGGCCTCTTGCGGCGAGTATTCATTGAAGCAGACAAGGCGGTTGTCGCTGGTCAATCCAACCACCTGTAGCGTCCGTGATCGCTCATAGCTGCTGCGTTCCCCAGAGCCGCTGCGTTCCCCAGAGCCGCTGGCACAGGCGTCGCCGGAGTTTGAACCCCAAGAGCCGGAACCCCAAGAGCCGGAGTAATTCTGGCCGATTGCTGGCGTGGAAAGCGTTACGGCGAACAGGGTTGCCACAGCGATTGAAGATAAACGTTTGATCATGGTAATTCTCTTGTTGTCGCCTGCAAAATTTTGGAGGCGGTAATGGTTAAAAAAAATGAGGATTGATGGTTGAATGGCCCGGACGCCGCAAGCACGTCCGGCATCCCCCTGCCGATTCGGCGTTGCATGGTTTTTGGGCTATGTGTGAAGACTCATGGGCGACTCCTGAAGTTGAGGAGCCCCAATCATCCGCAAGAAGGACCGCACAGTCCGTCAGACAGCGTGCCGAAGTTCTGTCAGTGGGCACTGTCTCCGGTTGGGATAAGCGATGCGTTAGGGTGCACAAGCTGAAGGCCTCGAAGCCACACCATACTTGCTCTCATGCAGTTGAATTTCCTATCCGCTGCACACGCTGGACGACGCTTTCAAGTATGCCAATACAGGGTCATTTCACTAAAAATTGAAAAAAATGCCTCTATGTGGTTTCCAGTGGGCAGCTCCGGCGTAGAAGCAAATAGGGGCAGATCAACATTCAGGAAGACCCGCTGCCCGGAGCGCGCAATGCCATAACGAAATTTTGCTCTGACTCCATTTGCTTCATCTGACGCCGTTTGCTTCTACGCCGGGTCTGCCCACTACAAACCGCATAGAGCCTGAATTAATGCATGGCGGGATATTTAACTACTCAATAATCAAAACAAGACGTAAATTGTTCACGTTTTGGCTAGGTACACAAATTCGCATAATTTAGTGTACATCGCAGGCTCGCCAACGGCCCCTGCGCCAAGAAAAGTGGCTGAAAAACACGATTTTTTGGTGTTTTTAAGATACTAATCGGGCTGTAGCCCAATAGAATAATGCGGGAGCAGCTCCTGTATGTGTAGCACGCTGAAATGGATGCTCACGTGCCTGCGGGGGCGCCTGGGCGCTTGCGGACGCATACAGGCTGGCAGAACCGCCCGCCCACTTGGCCGCCAGCCCGCCAGGGTACGCCACAGTAAACTGCAAACCCCTCCTTGCACGCGCCGCAGACTACGTAAGGGGGAAGGCCCCACGCTCCGGAGGCTACGCAAAAGGGGTCAGAGCAAAATTTCGTTATGGCGTTGCGCGCTCCGAATCGAGGGTCTTCCTGAATTTTGATCTGACCCCATTTGCTACCTGACCTATTTGTTACCTGACCCCACTTGCTTGACCCCCGGAGCACTCTACCCGCACGGTCATCGTAGGCGCAATTCATGCACAGCAGTTTTACAAAGTTATGGCTCGCTTTGTGCTGCATCGCACATACGAGGTTGCTTTGGATGAAGCCTACTGAGCCTATTTGAAAGTAACCATCATGCCCTCAACCGAATGGAGCGCAAAGCGCAAGCGCCAGTACCAGCATATTAAGGACAGCGTGCTCGCGCGCGGACAGAGCGAACCGCTGGCAGAAGAGATCGCGGCCCGCACCGTCAACAAAGAGCGCGCGCAGCATGGCGAATCCGTAGAGGCCAGCGCGTCATCGATCAACGACATGCCAGCCGGACGACGTGGCGGCCTCAGGTCGCACAAAGGTGCAGGTGGCCGCACTGTGGCGCAACTTCGCAACGAGGCAAGGCAGCGCGGCATCAAGGGTCGATCAGTGATGAACAAGGCGCAGTTGGAAGCAGCTCTGAAATGAAGCCCCCGCCGTAACAAGCAATTGCAGTCAGTGAATTTACAAGGAGAAACGACATGAGTTATATCGATGGATTTATGGTTGCTGTGCCAAGCAACAATAAAGAAGAGTATCGAAGGGTCGCGACACCGGCAATGACAAATTCATGAAAAACCCACGCATGAAGCAGATGGTCGACATGCCGTTCGACGGCAAACGCATGATTTTCGGCGGCTTTGAGGTGCTGCTGGACGCTTGAAGACGCTTGAGGACGCGTAGGTATCGGCAGTTAATTCATTCGATTTCAGCTCTACTGGGAAAGGAATTCATCATGAAAGTTCAAACCTACATAACTTTTGGCGGCCGCTGCGAAGAGGCGCTGGAGTTCTACAAAAAGTTCATTGGTGCTGAAGTCAGCGGCCTGCTGCGCTGGAAGGAAAGCCCTGACGCAGACATGAAAGGGCCGCCCGGCTGGGAAGAAAAAGTCATGAACGCCTCGTTTCGCATTGGTGAAACGCACCTGATGGCAGACGACGGCATGGGCCCAGCAGCGCCAGAGTTCAAAGGCATGACGCTGGCGCTGAGTGCGGCGAGCGATGCTGACACCCGGCGTGTGTTTGACGCACTGGCCGGGGGCGGCACTGTTCAGATGCCGCTGGCCAAAACCTTCTGGACCTCTTCTTTCGGCATGCTGACTGACAAGTTCGGTGTGCCGTGGATGGTCATGACAGAGTCGGTACCATCAATTCAAAGCCTCAGCTGAGGCCCGCCAGCGAGATGGTGAAGAAGAACGCCGCCCATGTCCTGAACGAGAGCACGGAGTATCGTCAGGCACGCGATGCGTTACTGGCCGAAGAGATCGAGCTCAGACGCCACATCGTGCGCGTTGCAGAGCAGCGCCGGGCGCTGCCGCCCGGAGGCGAAGTCACGAAGGACTACCGCTTTGAGGGCGAAAGCGGCGCCGTCGGCTTTGCCGAGCTGTTTGGCGACAAGGACACACTGGTGATCTACAGCTTCATGTACGGGCCGCAGCGCAGGGAAGGCTGCCCCATGTGCACGTCGCAGATGAGCGCGTGGGATGGCATTGCGCCTCACGTCAGGCAGCGTGCGGCGTTCGCGATGACG
Source organism: Polaromonas sp. (assembly GCA_031390175.1). Taxonomy (GTDB): domain Bacteria; phylum Pseudomonadota; class Gammaproteobacteria; order Burkholderiales; family Burkholderiaceae_C; genus JAAFIP01. Next base: position 36 of record JANMTF010000027.1, on the reverse strand, counting down.
GCCCGCTCGCCGATCAAGCGCATCCTGGCTTATGGC
>JANMTF010000441.1:0-6823 GCA_031390175.1 Polaromonas sp. | reverse complement strand
TGTTTACTTGGAACTTTTTCAGTTTTAACTGTGTGCGGTAGCTTGTTTTGTTGATTAGCGCTACAGATTCGGCAATACGGCGACACCTGATAGACTTTGTACGTGTACGCGATGATGCACCACTACAACGCGGCGTCGCAGTACCGGGCGCTGTATGTGAACATTGAACAGGCTCAGACCGCGCGTGAAGATGTGAGCAAAGCCATGCAGTCCATCGTCAGCGCCTTGGTGGACTCGGCTAAATTGCACTTAAACGACGACAGCGCACAAACGCTTTGGCGAGAGCTGGTAGCGCAAAGCAACTGGGGCTATGCCCTCACGCTCATGCTTGGCCATTTAGCAAGCCACGACAACGCGCAACCAGACAGCCCCCGCCCTTTGATTCTGCTGATCGACGAGATGGATGCACTGATCGGCGACTCTTTGATTAGCGTGCTGCGCCAGATCCGCGCAGGCTATGCCGACAGGCCACACGCTTTTCCGCAAACCGTCATTTTGTGCGGCATGCGGGATGTGCGTGACTACGGTATGCATTCGTCTGCCACCAAAGAGATCACTTCTGGCGGCGGCGTCTTCAACATCAAGGCTGCATCCATCCGCTTGGCCAACTTTGACGAAGCCGAGCTCAACGAGCTGTACCAGCAACACACCGATGCCACGGGCCAAGTATTCACCCAAGGGGCCAGAGCGCTGGCCTGGCGCTACACCCAAGGGCAGCCCTGGCTGGTTAACGCGCTGGCCTACGACTTGACCTATGAGATGCCAGAGATGCGCGACACAAGCCACCCCGTCACCGAGGGCATCATGCGCCAAACTATACAGCGCATGGTGCGCTCGCGCCCTACCTGCTTGGGCCAGCTTCTCGCCAAGCTGCAGGTGCCCCGCGTGCGCAGCGTGATGGCTCCGCTGCTAGCTGGCTGTTAGTGCTTGCTTAGTTGGCAGGCCTCTGTCAAGGTTGTAGTCACCCCAGCAGCGTCATCCGCAGCCCCGCAAACCGCACAAAATCTCTGTCAAAAGTCACCAGCTCAGCATCGTGCTCAATAGCCAGGGCGGCCAGGTGGGCGTCGGTGGTGACCTTGCCTGCGGTGCCTGCGCCCAGCCCAGCTCAATACCGCTACCGAATGCTTCTTTATGGCCCGCGCGCGATAATGCAGGCTATGGAAAAGTTCTTCAACAACGCTGGCCCCCAAATCCCCGGTGACAACTACACACTCGATCCGCTGCGTCGCATCAAGCTGGATGAATTGCACGGGCTGATTGAGCAAAAGCGCTACTTTGTGCTGCACGCGCCGCGCCAGACGGGCAAGACCACCGCGCTGTACGCGATGATGCGCCACTACAACGCGGGCAGCCAGTACCGGGCGCTGTATGTGAACATTGAGCCTGCGCAGGCCGCGCGGGAAGATGTGGGCAAAGCCATGCAGTCCATCGTTAGCGCCTTGGTGGACTCGGCCAAGCGGCATTTGAACGACGAGAGTGGGCAGGCGCTGTGGCTACAGCTGGTCGCCCAAAGCAACTGGAACGATGCGCTGCGCTTGATGGTGGGCCACTTAGCTAGCCACGACAATGCCCAGAGCGATAACCCCCGCCCTTTGATCTTGATGATCGACGAGATCGACGCGCTGATTGGCGATACGCTGATCAGCGTGCTGCGCCAGATCAGAGCCGGTTATGCGGATCGCCCCCATGCTTTCCCGCAAAGCATCATTTTGTGTGGGGGCGCGATGTGCGGGACTACCGTATTCATTCATCCGCCACCAAAGAGATTATCACCGGGGGCAGTGCTTTTAACATCAAGGCGGACTCCATTCGCTTGGGCAACTTTGATGAAGCGGAGGTCAACGAGCTGTACCAGCAGCACACCGATGCCACAGGCCAAGTGTTTACCACCGAGGCCAGAGAGTTGGCCTGGCGCTACACCCAAGGCCAACCTTGGCTGGTTAACGCCCTGGCCTATGACTGCACCTACCGCATGAAAGAGATGCGCAACCGCGCCATCCCCATCACCGGCGAGACCATGCGCCAGGCTAAAGAGCGCATGGTGCTGGCGCGTGCCACCCATCTGGACCAGCTCATCGACAAGCTGCAAGAGCCGCGTGTGTTTCGCATCATCTCTAGGCTATTGGAAGGCGCTGACGACGTGGCCGATGTGGTGTCAGACGACACCCAGTATTGCATGGACTTGGGTTTGATTTCCAGAGACCCGGTCAGCAAACGCATCGACATCTCCAACGCCATCTACCGTGAGGTGATTCCGCGCGAGTTGACCGAGACCGCGCAAACCAGTTTTGCCAGCACCCATGCGCCCCAGGCGTGGTACGTAGAGGCGGACGGCACACCCGAGGGGCGCATCAACCTACCCAAACTCTTGACCGCTTTCCAGCAGTTTTACCGCGAACACTCCGAGCACTGGCTCAGCGGCATGCAATACAAAGAGGCGGGCCCGCAGCTTTTGCTGCAAGCCTACCTGCAGCGCATCGTCAACGGCGGCGGGCGCATAGAGCGGGAATACGGCCTGGGCCGGGGCCGCACCGACCTATACATCACCTGGCCGGCCTGCGCCGAGCCGCGCCAGCGTGAGGTGATTGAGATCAAGGTGAAACGCGCCAAAGACAGCTTGGACAGCGTGATTGCCCAAGGCACAGCGCAAACGCAGGAGTACATGCAGCGCTGCAGTGCCACGCAAGGGCATTTGATGGTGTTTGATACCGACGCAGGAAAAAGCTGGGATGAGAAGGTGTACCAGCGGCCGCTGGGCAGCAATATGACGCTGTGGGGCTGCTAAAAGAGCGCGCGCATCACGCCAGCACCAAGTCCGTGTGTGCAAAGTCATTGCCCTTGTACAGCAGCGGCAGGTTGCGGGTTTTGGCCAGGGCGTAGCTGAACAGGTCGCCGTAGTTGAGCTGCGCTGGGTGGCCTGAGCCTTTGCCGTAGCGGATGAAGGCTTCATACGCTGCGTCCATGTCTGCCAGGGTGGGGGCTATGCAGTGAAATACGGGGAGTTTGAGTATGTCAGCCAAGACGAGCACGCCGGCTTGGCCCTTGCGTGATTGCACGACCATACGGCTCTCAAGTACCGAAGCGGAGGAAATCAGCACGGATTTTGCGCTGAGAATTTGGGCTGCAAATGCTTCACGCTCTGGCTCGTTGAACACCATTGCAGCTAGGGCCGAGGTGTCGATGGCAAAGCTGTTCACGCGGGCAGCCCATGGGCATCCCACTGTAGCGAGTGGGTTTCGCCTGCGGTGCCGCGCTCATTGGGCAGGTCAGCTATGGCATCCATTTGCGTGAGCAGGGCGTTGAGGCGCTGCTGCGCGCTGCAGTAGGCTGGTGTTTGGCTTTGGGTTTCGCGCATCCACTGCGCGGTCAATGCGTCGATGGCGCGGTCCACGACAGCGGTTTTGCCCAGCTGCATGCTGCTGGCAAGCCATTCAATTTTTTGCACCACGGCGAGGTTGGCTATTTGTACGGCAGACATGACAACTCCAATCAATATGGATTAAATTATAGTCAATATTGATAAAACGCAGCGCTCTGCGCCTACAGTGCGGACTCCACCCACGCCTGCACGCTGCGCCGTGGCCCTTGCCACACGTTGTCGGCACCCGTCAGCGCCCGCACGTAGCGCCGGTCGGCCAAGTTTTGCACACCGGCACCCCAGCGCAGGCCCTGCTGACTTGGCGTGCTTTCCAGCCCGGCGCTTAGCACGCCGTAGCCGAGGGCGCGAAAACTGGCTTTGTCGTCGCCGGGGCGGCTGGTGCGGTCTTGCACGCGGGCGTGCAGGCGGGTTGAGGGCGGCCTGCCAGCGCACGGGGCCGGTGGCAACGTCGTATATGCCAAGTAAGGTGGTGGCAAAAAGCAACAAATGGACGCTTATAAAACTAACAAATAGCCGAATACTAAAGCTACAATTGTCCGCATGCCTGATCACTTGGATACCCCTCGCCTTTGCGCCCCAGCGCTGCGCGCGGCCTTGGGCGATACCCCCGTGGTGCTGATCCACGGGCCGCGCCAGTGTGGCAAAACCACCTTGGCGCAGCAGGTGGGGCAGCCTTTGGGCTATGCCTATGTGAGCTTTGATGACGATGCACGGCGCGCAGCGGCCCTGGCAGACCCGGTGGGCTTTGTGGCCGACCTGCCAGATAAGGTGATTTTGGACGAGGTGCAGCGCGTGCCTTGGTTGTTTACCAGTATCAAGGCCAGTGTAGACAAAGACCGTCGCCCGGGGCGGTTTATGCTGACGGGCTCTAGCAATGTGCTGCTGCTGCCCAAGCTGGCAGACTCGTTGGCGGGGCGGATGGAGATTTTGCGCCTGCATCCGTTTGCGCAGATTGAAATGCAGCCGCCTGAACCTAAGCCTGAGCCTGGGCTGGCGCAGGCGGCTGCTTCTACCTTTATGCAGCAGTTGCAAGCGGGGCAGTTTGTGCCCAGCCCTGCGCACGAGCGGCGGCTAGGCAGCGCACTGGCCGACATGGTGGCTGCGGGCGGCTACCCGGCGGCGCTGGCGCGCAGCACGCCAGCGCGCAGGCGGGTGTGGTACCGCGACTATATTCACACCCTCGTGCAGCGCGATGTGCGCGAACTGGCGCGCATTCAGTCGCTAGATGCGCTGCCCAGGCTGCTGACGCTGGCTGCGGGGCAGACGGCGCGGCTGATCAATGTGCTGGACTTGGCCGCGCCTTTTCAGCTGAGCCGCTTGACGGTGCGTGACTATGTGAATTTGCTGGCGCAGGTGTTTTTGCTGGAGGAGCTGCCGCCCTGGTTTAGCAACCGACTGAGCCGTTTAATCAAAACGCCCAAGCTGCACCTTACTGATACGGGAGTGGCCTGCGCACTGCTGGGGCTGGACGGCCCTGCTTTGTGGGCTGACCGGGCGGCGCTGGGCCAACTGCTGGAGACCTTTGTGCTGCAAGAGCTGCGCCGTTTGGAGTCAGCCAGCGATATGCCCAGCCAGTTTTACCACCTGCGTGACAAAGATGGCGTAGAGGTGGACATTGTGATGGCGCATGGCAACGGCAAGCTGTCGGGCATCGAGGTCAAGGCATCGTCTACCGTGGGCATACATGACTTTAAGGGCTTAAAGAAACTACAAGCCAGCGAGCCGGAGCGCTTTCACTGTGGGGTGCTGGTGTATGACGGGGATGCTTGCCTGCGCTTTGGTGAAGGCATGTATGCAGTGCCCGTGAGCCGCTTGCTGGTATAAATTTCAGATCGCGTTTTAATAATTAAAACAGGCTGCAGATCAATGAAATATCGCGGTAGCAGCTACTAAAAACATAGTAGCCTGCATCTACAGCGCCGACTCAACCCACACCTGCACGCTGCGGTAACGAAAACGTAAGGTGATGCGATGTTGCTATTTTTAGTTATATATTGACAAATACCATGATATAGCAACATACTGCGGGGATGAAACAACCACTCCACTGCACTCATGATCAGGCCGTGCTGGCGCTGGCCAAGCAGCACCCGCTGTTGCGGGCGCGTGTATTGACGGCACAGGCGCTGCCTACGGTGGTGCTTAGTCGTTTAGTGCGCGCAGGCAAGCTTGAACGGGTTGCGCGGGGGGTGTATAGCCTGCCGGGACGGCGTTTGAGTGAGCACAGCTCTTTGGCGGAGGTTGCGCTGCGCGTCCCGCGCGGTGTTGTGTGCTTGCTGTCAGCGCTACGCGTCCATGGGATCGGCACCCAGGCACCCTTCGAGGTCTGGCTGGCATTGCCCCACCACACACCCACCCCTGGGCTAGACCAGCCCGCTATCCGCACGGTGTACATGTCGGGCAAGGCATTGACAGAGGGTGTCGAGCGCATCCAGGTCGAGGGCATCGCTGTGCCTGTCTACAGTGCCGCTAAAACTGTGGTGGACTGTTTTAAGTACCGTAATAAAATCGGGCTCGATGTTGCGCTGGAAGCCCTGCATGACGGATGGGCGCAGCGCAAACTGACGATGGATGCGCTGTGGCACTACGCCACCATTAATCGGGTCGCTAATGTGATGCGCCCCTACCTTGAGAGCGTGACGGTATGACCTCCAATCTGGCCGCCTCCGTCCGCGCACGCTTGAAGCAGCACTCTGATGCTGCAAAGCAGGAGTTCAATCTGACGCTGACACACTACGGTTTGGAGCGCCTGTTGTACCGATTGTCCATCTCTATGCATGCCCCCAATTTTTTGCTCAAAGGTGCGCTGCTATTTGCGCATTGGTACGCGCTGCCGCATAGACCCACACGCGATGCAGATTTGTTGGGCTTTGGTGCCGATGATATGGAGGCCGTCGTGGCGAGCTTTCGCGAGATATGCCAGATCGTGGTGGCTGATGGAATCGTTTTTGATCCGGCTGCGGTCAAAGGCACGGCCATCCGCAAAGTAGCTGGTTATGGTGGCGTGCGGATCGATCTCTTAGCCAGACTGGATAGCGCTCGCATCGCGCTGCAAGTGGACATTGGATTCGGCGATGCGGTGACACCTGCACCGGATACCATCAGTTACCCGGTATTGCTGGGCGACATGCCCGCACCGCAATTGCGAGCCTACCCAAAATACACCGTGGTAGCAGAGAAATTGCATGCCATCTGTTTGCTGGGTATGACCAACACCCGGATGAAGGATTACTATGATCTGTCGGTGCTGCTGCAAGACACTGCGCTTGCGCCAGGCGAACTTCATCGCGCCATCACTGCCACTTTTGCGCGGCGCAACACGCAAATGCCTGCGTCCTTGCCCAGCGGGCTGAGTGATGCTTTTGCCACCAGCACGGTAAAACAAGCGCAGTGGAAAGCCTTCCTGAAAAAGAACCGACTGGATGAGTCCTTGCTGACCGACAT
>JANMTF010000359.1:0-7370 GCA_031390175.1 Polaromonas sp. | reverse complement strand
TTTGTATCCCGAATACACCGGCAACGGGGCTTTTCTGTTTGCAGAAGAATCCAACCCGGCCTGGAAAAACGCCAAGGCAGGCTATGAGCGGGTGAAAGCGCTGGACTTGGCCAAAAACAAAATCGTGTGGCTACAGCCTGCGCCTGCCAACAATACCTGGACGATAGCGGTGCGCAAAGATGTGGCAGCCGCCAACAGACTCAAAACGCTGGACGACCTGGGCAAATGGATCAGCGGTGGCGGGCAGTTCAAGCTGGCCGCGTCGGCAGAGTTTGTAGAGCGCTCTGACGCGCTGCCTGCGTTTCAGGCGGCCTATGGTTTTAAGCTGCGGCCCGAGCAAATCCTCACGCTGGCCGGTGGCGACACCGCCACCACCATTCGCGCAGCGGCTGAGAGAACATCGGGCGTGAACGCCGCGATGGCCTACGGAACCGACGGCCCCTTGGCGGCTTTGGGCTTGGTGACCATGGACGACACCAAGGCGGTGCAACCCATCTATGCGCCCGCACCGATTATTCGTCAGGACGTATTGGCAAAGTACCCGCAGATCAAGACCGTGCTGGAGCCTGTTTTCAAGGCGCTGGACGGTGCCACCTTGCAGGGGCTGAATGCCAAGATCCAGCTGGAGGGGCAAGATGCGAAAAAGGTTGCCGGAGATTTTTTGAAGTCCAAGGGCTTGATCAAGTAGTGCGCCGTGCGCGCCCGCTTGTACCGTTCTTCCATGCGTTGGCGCTTGCACACCAACCCCGTCAGTCTGGTGCTGTCATTGGTGGCACTCTCAGCTGCGTTAGGCTTGCCTTTTTTGCGGGTAGCGGCCAATCGCCTGGTATCTGGCGAACCCGTGTTTTTGGGGGCCATGCTAGACGGGCCTGCGCGGGCGTGGGTGGTGGTGCTGCTGGCCCTGTTGGTGCTGATGGTGCTGCTATCCCTTGTGAAGCCTAGCAAGACTGTGCTGTGGCTTCAAGCCGCGATGGCATTGGCATTGATAGGTGGCGCGCTGCTGCTGGCTGGCATGCATGCCAGCCAAGTCGCGCAAACACTGCCCCCCTTTGCCCGCACTTCCCTGGGCGGCGCATGGTGGGCGTTGGTTGCTCTGATGGCGCTCACTGCGCAACATGCAGTGCAGCGGTTGCAGTGGGCAGGCGTTGCACGTACCAGCCTGGTCCTGGCGTCGGGGATGGCCATCGGTGGGTTGCTGCTATCTGGTTGGTGCAACGATCTGTCGATCATGAAAGAGCTTGCCAACCAGTCCGACATACTGTGGACAGCCACGGCACGGCATGTGCTGATCGTGTCTTTGGCCTTGCTGCCCACACTGTTGATTGGGGTGCCACTAGGCTGGTGGGCCTACAGAACGCAGACCGCGCGGCAAGCCTTCTTTGCAGTCCTCAATGTGGTGCAAACCATTCCGTCGATTGCATTGTTTGGCTTGTTGATGGCACCACTTGCCTTGCTGGCGGCGCAGTTCCCCATATTGGCCCAAGCGGGCATGAGCGGCATAGGCTTGCTGCCGGGCGTCATAGCACTCACGCTTTACGCGCTGCTGCCGGTTGCACGCGGCGCACTGGCTGGGCTGGAGCAAGTACCCTTCGCTGTGCGCCATGCCGCGCTCGGCATGGGCATGTCGCAGGCGCAGGTGTTCAAGCAGGTGGAGCTGCCGCTGGCTTTGCCCGTGCTGCTTAGTGGCGTGCGCACCGCAGCCGTGCAGGCCGTGGGCTTGGCATCGGTTACCGCATTGATTGGCGCGGGCGGGCTGGGGGCCATCATGTTTGAAGGCTTGTTCAGCGGCGCGCAAGACCTGGTGTTGCTGGGCGTGCTGCCCATCGCGCTACTGGCCGCGCTGACGGATGCATTTTTCAAGCTGTTGGTGCGGCTGGCCCAGCCTGCGCAACCCTAGTCCACCCATGATCGAATTTATCAACGTCAGCAAATCTTACGATGGGGTCAACGTAGTTGATGGCTTGAACCTGCGCATCGAGCGGGGTGAGTTTGTTGTGGTGATTGGTGCCTCAGGCTCGGGTAAATCGACCCTGCTGAAAATGATCAACCGCATGGAAGGGCATGATGCTGGCACGATACTTTTCAATAACCAAGAGATCGGCACATTCAACGTGCGTGCGCTGCGCCTGCGCATGGGCTACGCCATTCAGTCGGTGGGCTTGTTTCCGCACTGGACGGTGCAGCGCAACATTGCCACGGTGCCCCAGATGCTGGGCTGGGACAAAGCAAAAGTGCAGCAGCGCGTGATGGAGCTGCTGAACCTGTTTCAGCTGGACCCGGCCACCTACCTCACACGCTTGCCGCACCAGTTGTCGGGCGGCCAGCAGCAGCGCGTGGGTGTGGCACGCGCCTTGGCAGGTGACCCGGATGTGCTGCTGTTGGACGAGCCTTTTGGTGCGCTAGACCCGGCCACCCGCACGTCGCTGCAGCAGGAGATCAAGCGCTTGCACCAAGCGTCTGGCAAAACCATCGTATTCGTTACGCACGACATGGACGAAGCGCTGTTTCTCGCTACCAAAATTGTGGTGTTGGACCGGGGGCGCGCAGTGCAGGTGGGCACGCCGCTGGACATTGTGGTCACACCCGCCAACGAATCTGTGGTGGATTTTGTCGGGCGCAGCGACATGGGCATCAAGCTGCTGTCGCTGCACACCGTGCAGCATCTTGCCCGCGCACAGGCATCTGTGGAGGGGCCGCATGTGGCCGCACAAGCCAGCCTGCGCGAGGCCGTATCGCTGATGGTGATGCAGGGTATCGCCCAGATCAATGTGCAAGATGCCGCTGGCAAGCACTGCGGTGTGCTGCATGCCGCAGATATTTGGGGTCTGGGCCAAGTGGCGGGTGCGGGCACGGCCAGCCCGCCGAGATAACGCTGCGATGATGCTGCCCACCGCAACAGCCACGGTGCAAGCCACTGCGCCGCCCTACCGCCCATGGCGAGACGGCCTGGTGTGGGCTGCGCTGGCCTTGCTGGCTTTGGTGTGGTACCTGCCGTTTTCGCAGGCGCTGTTTTCCAGCCTGTTCCCTGCGCTGGAGCGCCCGGTGTACCGGCAAGAGCCGTTTGCCCAGTTGCTGTGGGAGCATTGCAAGCTGGTCGCCCTGTCCAGCCTGGCGGCGGTGCTGGTGGCAACCGCAGCCGGTATTTTTGTGACCCGCCCAGCAGGCCAGGCCTTTGAGCCCATGGTGCAATCCTTGGTGTCCATGGGGCAAACCGTGCCGCCGGTAGCGGTGCTGGCCCTGGCGGTGCCACTGGTGGGCTTTGGTGAATTGCCAGCGCTGTTCGCACTCGCGCTGTACGGTCTATTGCCGGTGCTGCAGGCCACAGTGGCCAGCTTAAAGGCCGTGCCCAGTGCCGTGCGCCAGGCGGCCGACGGCATGGGCCTGTCGGCGTGGCAAAGCTTTTGTCAGGTGGAAGTGCCGCTGGCATTGCCGATCTGGATGTCAGGCATCCGTACCTCGGTCATCATCAATATCGGCACCGCAGCAATAGCCTCCACCGTCGGAGCCAAAACCTTGGGCTCACCTATCGTGGTGGGTTTAAGCGGCTTTAACACCGCCTACGTGCTGCAAGGCGCGCTACTCGTGGGCATGCTGGCCATCGTGGTGGACATGGCGTTTGAACGCATTGCACAGCGGGTGACATGGCAAAGTTAACTCACCTTTGCCTGGCCTATCAGAGCCGCAGCGCTTTGACGTACCCCGTCATCTGTAGATAGCCCCGGCCAATGTGGCGGCCTGCGCCATCGAACAGGTCGCTCAGACCCTCCCAGTACATGGCGCCGCTGGAGGCGCGGCAGTCCAATTCCTGATTGTTAATGACGGCTTTGACGGTGTAGAACTCAGTGGGCATGCGCACCGTCCATTCCACCGGATAGATCGCCTGGCTGAGCGGGCTTTTCCAGGTGCGCTCCACGCTGAACTTGGCCGCGTTGGGCGTGAACGGAAACGAACGCCCGTCGGGCGCGCGCAGGGAGCCGCCACCCCAGAACGAGCGGCCATTCGCATCGCGCAGGCGAAATGCGGTCAGCGCCCCGCCGTCAAACAGGTTCATGCCAATCCAGTCCCAACCCACCACTTCTGGGTGCGGCGGCTCTTCGCTCCACTCGTGGTCTAGCCAAGCCGTGCCTTGCACCGCCAAGTCTTTTCCGCCCACTGAGATCACGCCCTGCGTTTTAAGCTGTGGCTCGCTGTAGTAGTAGCTGGCGTTTTTGTCCTCAGGCCCTTTTTGGGAAAGGCCATCCACCCCCTGCAGCAACACTTTTTGAGCGGGCTTGAGAGACAGCGCCAACTTGAAGGCGTTGCCCTTGTCACTACCGGCCAGCTGCATGGCGTAGCCGCTGGCGCTGCGCTTGAGAGACCAGTCCTTGACCTGCACATCCGTGTCCGTCGTGCTGGCCATAGCGATGTCAACGCCGTCCCGCGCCACGCGCTGGTCTTGCAGCAGTTTTTTGCCCTGCACGTCGGTGATGGCACCCTGCGCGAACATCAACTGCTTGGCTGTAAGCTTGGATTTCATGCCCTGGGCCACGTCGACGCGAGAGCGGAAAAACGTGACTTGAAAGCCAAACTCTCTGTCGCCTGATTTAGCATGCCCCGCGACGCTCCAGCGTTCCGTTCGGAACTCGGAGTGGCTGCCAAAGTCACGCGGGAAGATGAGCTTTTTCTCAGGCAACGCGTACGCGCCAGTGCTGGCGGCCAGGCCAGTGAGCAACAGCGCGCGGCGATGGAAGTGGAGAGGGTGCTTGGGCTGCATGGGAAGAATTAACAATTGTTACTCGCGCGGTCTTTATTTTATAGGGCCAAATGGCGTGCCAACGCTTTCTCCCAAAAACCCAAGTTCTCTAGAACCAAGCTGAACGGAGGCTCGTCCATGTTGCGTCACAGAAAGCTGATTTTCGTATCTAAAGTATTTCACATCGACTCAAAGTGTTGCCTGAGTTGACTGGGTAACGCCCGGAAAGACCTTGTCCTCGTTCACCAGAATCATGCTGCCGCGTGTATCGTGAAGGTTGGCCCTGGTGCCGTTGGCTGCCGCAGGTAGCGCTTTTCTAGCGAGGACTGGTCGTGGTTTTGGCCTTACGCTAGCATGTGTTTTTTGCGCTACACTTCACTTTGTGAAAGTTAAAAAACTCATTTTTAAAGATAATTTAGATTGAAAAAATAGGAATGTCTATGAAAAAAATATTGTTACTGGGATCAGCTCTTTTAAGTTTAAGCTTGAATTTATTTGCGCAGCCTCCAAAGCCCTCGATAACTTTAAACGGACGTATTGGCGTTGCAGAAAAATTGTTTGGCATTTACCAAAATGTCAATCATGGATGCTTGACTAAAATTGATAACACGGCGACAACTTCGTTATATTTACCTTTGCAAATCGCCGCTGCCGAAGTTACCCTTACTACGACTTCCCTAACTCAACCGCTGACTTTACCGTTGCCGTGTGCCGCACTTTACGGAGCTTGGATAGACGGCCCAATGAATCCCTATCGGGTAAACCAAGACACGTATTTTCAAATACCACACAGTGAGAACTTTCGTATAAAAATACCCGGTAATGATTGGGGCAACAGAAACGCATGGACTATGGAAGGGCAGCCTTTTAATTCTCCCTCCATCACTATCTCAGGCGCGCAGATAACACCACCTCAAAGAGATCAAGTCGAGTCACACTACAACAATAGAAATTGGATTTTTTCTGTCTACTCTAACGGAACAACAAATCTCAATGGATTAACCCACCACGAGTGGTACCCCAGCTCAATTCCTGTTCGCGGCATAGATGGTTTTATAAATACCGCCACTTGGGTCGCGTCTATTGGCTCAGTAAAATCATTTGATGGAGGGCAAACTTGGCAAATGCCCCCAGTAAATCTTGGCTCCAGTAGGATGGTAGTTGTACCTCAGCCAAGTCTTGAAGCAAAGGCTACGCAAACATATGGGTTTATGCATCCTTCTAATATCGTGAAAGAAGACAACTACTATTACGTATTTACATCCAATGCTAATGTTTCGAAAACTACTTCTGGAGCAATAACCCAAAGCTATGGAGTCACGTTGTTTCGAACGACCGATATTTCATTGGCCACTAATTGGCAGTATTTTGGTGAAGAGAAGTCTTGGGTTACTGTAAGTCACAATACCTATCAAGGTAATTTAGGTGCACAAAGACCGCACGTCTTTTTTAAAAGGGCAGATAGGGACTGCACTACGTTGAGTGCATTGAATGTACGTAAACACAAAACAAGTCGTCAATGGATCACACTGGGAAGTCTCTATTGTTTGCCAACTCAAAACGCCGCAGATGAGCAACAGTATCAAGCAGTTTTCTCTTGGAGCAAACGCCTCGATAATCCAATTGAGTTTGATGTTAATGCTCCTCTGGCTCCTGATAACTTTCCTAACTTTAGTAAAGTAACCATGCCGGCCGATGTGTATCTACCTGCGAACGAATACTACAGTTTTTTCGATACCAATCCAACACTGCCTGACAACATTACCGCAGATCCGAGTTTTCAATGGATTGGCGATCACCCATTACTTGTAGTAGTCGGTAAAGATAAAGCTACTTACTTTCATCAGTGGTTAACTTTGGCTGACTTTCCAAAAAATTTAGCTGAGTTTCCAAATAAGCCCGTAAAACGTACTCGATAGCCGATGGCGAAAGTCAGCCATCGGAGAAGAAGAAAAATGCTAACGAGAGAAAAACGATAAAGCGCCCGACAAGGGCACGCTTGAGTCAACAATGGAGCTGGTCTGGCCAGCGCGGTGGCGGCTAAGGTGCACCCAAGCGCACTAGCCAAATCGGTTAAGTTGAGAAAAAAACATAATCTCAAACGGACCGACTACAAATTCGACCGTGCCAAGCTTAGCCACTAATCTACGCTACAAAGCGCACCCCGATGCCGCCTAGCGGCCCGTAGTCAGCATGCACTACATCGCCGGGTTTGATGGTGATGGGCCGAGTGAACGAGCCTGCCAGCACCACCTGCCCAGCCTTCAAACCCTCACCCACTTCATGGAGCTTTTTCACCAACCAGGCCACGCCCGCTGCGGGGTGGCCCATGATGCCTGCGGCCAGCCCCGTCTCTTCGATCACGCCGTTTTGGCTCAGCGTAGCGCCCACCCAGCGCAGGTCTACGTCAAAGGGGCGGATGGTGCGGCCACCGATCACCATGCCGCCGCTGGCTGCGTTGTCTGCAATGGTGTCGCAGATCTGGCGCGGCACTTCGGTGCGGTAGTCGATGATCTCCAGTGCGGGCTGGATGAACTCGGTGGCGCGCAGCACGTCGTAGATTTGCACGTTGGGGCCGCTTAAGTCTTCACCCATCACAAACGACAGCTCCACCTCCAAGCGCGGCTTGCGAAAGCGC
>JANMTF010000234.1:0-24545 GCA_031390175.1 Polaromonas sp. | reverse complement strand
CCGCGTCCTAGCGTCATGGCCTCGACCCCGACAAGCAGTCGCCTTTGCCGCTCGTCAAGCGCCTCGCGCATTACTTCCCAGCGCTGTGCAATTGAAAACTCATTTATCATACATCGGAGGATATCCGATAACACATATTTGCACAAGTTATTTATTAACAGGCCCTTAGGTCAGCTCTAAATCGGCTGCAGCAGCGTAGGATCGATTAGATCGACGTCAAGCTAAGATGCAAATAGTGCTGCAGCGCTTTAAAATACGGCGGGAAAAGCTACGTTATAAATAGCATGCATACGCCCTCGGAACCGTGTCGGAATCGGTTGGGCGGCTAAAGACTGTGGCAGCATCCGCAAGTTCTCACCATCACCGGCTGGTGAGTAACCCAAGGCTGGCTTGTATCTGCGATATTTTCACAGCACCATCAACCCACTACTAATCTCTCACGCCGAAATCGCAGGTCGCCGCCTGCCCACGCTGCGCCTATTCGGCACCCGCTCTTCTATTTCTTATTACGCAGATTTGGATAGAAGGTACCTGTAAACTCAAAAACCTGTTAGGTAATTCAGGTTCCGGGTGCCATCGGGTAGTAGGGCTCACCGGTGGTCACTGCCCACGCACTAGTTGACAATAACGCAGATGCTACGCACTGGTAAAAAGTGTTGACGATTTTTTTCATAACATTCCTAATAGAATTGGAAAAAACCATTCAAAACAGGAAATCGAGTATGTGGCCGCGTCTTAAAATTCGCCATCCTAATTACATATATTTGCAATTCAATATTTGAGGCGAATGGGTAATCAGTTGGTACCGGCTTGCATGATTTTTTCGAGCTTTGCGCAGAAATATAGGTAACCTCATTGGCGGCATGAAAATACTACTTACCACACACCAATTTTTTCCGCAGTTTACTGCCGGAACTGAGGTCTTAACTTATGCGGTCGCGCGCGAATTGATGCGCCGTGGGCATACCGTGCGCGTTTTTACTGGACACCCTAGCCAACTTGATATGCCGGAGGACGAAAGGTTTGATGAATACGAGCATGACGGTATTCATGTCTACCGCTTCCATCATGCTTACGTACCCATGGGGGGACAAAAATCGATGATCGAGGTAGGGTATAACAACCCACTTTCAGCCGCCTATTTTGAGCGCCTCTTGCAAAAATTCAAACCCGATGTAGTTCACTTTTTTCACCTGAACCGGTTGGGCACCGGGTTAATCGAGCGGGCAGTGCAAGCTGGAGTACCTTGCTTTCTTACACCTACTGATTTTTGGTTGATTTGCCCTACGGGGCAGTTATTACTTGCAGATGGAAGTTTATGTTCTGGGCCCAGCACGCACGCGGGAAACTGCGTTAAACACTTTGCCGAAAACATGGGCAGTGGATTGGCCAGCAAAGCGGTGCGATGGCTACCTAACGCGGCTGCCGATGGCTTAGCACAACTTACCAAAAATGGGGTACTACCTGCATATCCTAAGCATGAAGAAGTAGCAGCCATTGCGTCGCGTTTAGGGATTAATCTTGCACGTCTAAATTGCTTAAATGGGATCATCGTACCCAATGGGTTTATCAAGGAGCTTTTTATTCGGCATGGCGTGGCACCCAGTTTAATTACCCAATCTGCCTTTGGCATTGACTTGGCTGAAAATGATGCTGCCGTGCGACCCCGCGCTACTGCGCAACCTCTTCGCGTTGGGTTCATTGGTACGCTTGCACCACATAAAGGTTGTCACGTACTTATCGAGGGTTTCAAGCGCTTGCCTGCCAACAGCGCCGTTTTAAAAATATACGGCAAATCGGATGACTTCCCTAAGTACGCTGCTCAATTGATACAACTCGCAGATAGCAATGCATCGATCAATTTTTGCGGCACGTTTTCTAACTCTGAAATTTCAAAAGTGTTGGCGGAGCTTGATGTACTGGTGGTGCCATCACTTTGGTATGAAAACACTCCGCTTGTCGTTTATTCTGCCCAAGCAGCGCACTGCCCAGTGATTGCTACCGATCTTCCTGGGCTCGCAGAGGTAGTACGGCATGACGAGAATGGCTTGCTGTTTAAAACCGGCAGCGCTGTGGCACTAAGCCATCAGCTTTCTCGACTGATTAATGAGAAGGGGCTGCTAGAGAAGCTTAGCGCACAAGCGCAACGTCCCAAATCAATACTTACTTATGTCGACGAGCTGCTAACTGCTTGGGGCTCAGCGCAAAAAAACGTGCTAAATCAGCCCCACCACCAAACCACTAAGTAGCAGTATTTGCTTACGAATATCTTGGTGCCAAAGATTTGCTTTATGGACAAAAAGCAATCTCCTGAAAATAGAGGAATGGCGGGCTTCGCTAAACAGCGCGTATTGCTGTTTAGATTGAATATGGAGATATTGAGCAAATTCTTCAATAGACTGCTCGTGCCGATCTCCACGCAACCTATGCGAGCCACACAAGAAATACTTTAATTTTTTCAGCTGACCAAAAAGTGTGTCCTTAGCGCCCACAGCGTTTAGCGTGTGTTGCCTGTAAAGAATAGATGCCTCATTGTCGTAGTGAACGACACCACCGCAACCCGTAGCGACTTGATAAGCAGACCAATCATGCAAGACCGAATGCAAAGGATTTATGTGGCGCAGTATTTTAAGCAGGGCTGAGTTGAACACCATGGTGTTACCGCCGGCTATGTTTTGCAGCAATGCATTGCCAAACCCCAAAGGGCGCTTAGGTATGGCGCTAAAGCCTAGATGGCGCAAATTTGCGTCCACTATCGCCGTGCGGCCGCAGTACAAATAGGGTTGCTCGTTAGAGAGTATTTGGCTTTGGTATTGCGCTACGGCCCGCGCAACTTTTTCGGGTAGCCATACGTCGTCTTGGTCACAAAAAGCATACAGATTGTTGGATTTTTCCAGAGATACGGTGTTGACTAAATGGAAGAAGTTCTGGGTTACCCCTTTGCAGGGTCCATCCAATAGCACCACACTTTGCGGCACTTGGCTTGCAAAGTGGGCCACTATCTCCCGCGTTGTGTCGGTTGATCCATCATCGCTCACCCATAGCTGCCAAGCGCTGTATGTTTGGGCGGCAATAGATTCAAGTTGCTGGGCTAAATAAGCCTCGCCTTGGTAGCTAGCCAGCAGTATGTGAACGGTAGGCATGCCTAGTGTTGTCAATTTTTAACCCACGGTGGTAGTTTTGAATCGATAGCTAGCGATTGTTTATGCGACCACTGCAAAACTCAAATGACGCTGGTTAAGCTGGTAATGGCCAGCATCACACTGATCATGATGCCACCCAGCAATACGGATACCAGCAAAATGGTGACGGGCTCTAGCAACACCAAAAACTGCTTCATGTTTTGCTCTGCTTGGTTGCGATGCAACCGCGCCAGTGAGCCGCTGGTTTCTGCCAGCTTACCTGATTGTTCGCCTACGCGTATCAGGTTTAGACCTACCGCGTCAATGTACTGGTGCGCCTGCATGGCTGCTGCCAGTGGTTGCCCTGATTTAACGTCGGTAATAATCATTTGCGCTTTGCGGCGTAGGGACTGGCCTTTAAGGCAGTTGGCTGCATGCTTCATGGCGTCTAGCAGGGGCACATGGTGCACCAATAGCACTGACAACATGCTGGCCCAGCGGGACAGCTCTACATGCTCCACCCAGCGCTTGGCCAGCGGCAACACGCTGGCTACCTCCCATAGCTGGGCACGCACAGACGCTTGGGCTAATAGTGAGCCAATGCCGCCGACTACCGCAGCCGCAGTTATCCCTGCAATGAGTTTGTTATGCACTAGCCACAGCCCAGACTCGAGCACCCAGCGAGAAAACAAGGGGATATCGGCTTTAGGGTTAGTAAGGATATTTCCGAATTTGGGAACTACAAACACAAATACGACCAGCGTGGCTAACAGGCCGCTCACTATTAGAACCAGTGGATAAGTTAGCGCGTTGCGAGATTCGCGGTAAAACTCGGCATCTGCCTCAAGCTGGGTGGATGCTGATGTGAGAGCCTCACCTAGCTTACCGGTTTCTTCGCCCGCACGTACCAGCTCGCTCACATAGTCGGGCAGGCGCAGGCCACTGCTGCCCAGCGCGTTGGCAAAGCGGGTACCCGAGCGCAGGCTGGCGTAGGTTGCGTCTAGCGCATACCCAAGTGGCCGCCCGGCGTGGCCACGGGCAATGTTCAGCACGGCGTCAGCCAGAGAAATGCCGGCATTCAGCAAGGTGGCAAGCTCGTGCACACATAGGCGCAACTCATCTCCGCTTACGTCGCGTTTGGCTTGGGACACGCCTAGCTGGCCTAATACGCTGCCTGAATTTCTATTCTCTGTTTTATCTTGGCCAAGAGAAGCTGAACCACCTGAGATGTCATAAATGTTGAGGCCTCGCGCCGACAACGCCTGCAGCGCTTGCGTACGATCTGGCGACTCAATCGAGCCACGGGCTTTTTGGCCATCTTGGCCTACACCGCGATAATTAAAAACTGGCAATGGCAGCTCCTTTTTTAGGCAACTGCCAGTACTTCACTGACTGTAGTGATACCTTGCCATACCTTGAGCAAACCGTCGCCCGACAAGGCCCGTATACCCCGCTCGCGGAGCGACGCGGTGATATCTGCCTCGCTGGCAGCGGTAATGATTTGGTGGCGCAGGGCATCGTCCACATCAAACAGTTCATAAATTGCTACGCGCCCCAGATAGCCTGTGTGCATGCAGGCTTCGCATCCAACAGCACGCCTTACCTGTGGCACAAGCACATCTTGCGTGATGTGCTTGTGGGCTTTGTGCTCAGTTTCAAGCAACTGTCGCTGAGCAAGATCCAGATGGCTAAGCTCAATGGGTTCGCTACAGTGCGGGCACAGTCGGCGTACCAGGCGCTGCGCCATGACCCCTTGCAAACTTGACACTAGTAAAAATCGCTCTATGCCTACATCAGCCAATCGCGTAATAGCTCCCACCGCACTGTTCGTATGCAAAGTAGAAAAAACCAAGTGACCCGTCAACGCCGATTGCACGGCAATGGCAGCTGTTTCATGGTCACGTATTTCGCCAATCAAAATGACATCGGGATCGTGTCGCAAAATTGACCTGAGTGCCGCTGCAAATGAAAACCCAATGTCGGCATTGACTTGTAGCTGGGTGATGCCGTTAAGCTTGTATTCAACAGGGTCTTCAACTGTGATGATTTTTTTCAGGCCATCATTGCCTAAGTCGAGCGCCGTGTAGAGCGTGGTGGTTTTACCCGAACCAGTTGGCCCAGTCACCAGCACAATGCCATTGGGTGACTCAATCCAGCGCTTAAACACAGCCTCATGGTCACTCAGCATGCCTAAATCTGCAAGTGACAAGGTGGGGCGGTCTTGGCGCAAAAGGCGCATAACGACCGACTCACCATGCACACCAGGCAGCACAGATACGCGAACATCAAAAGTCTCACCGTGTATGCGCGCTGTCATGCGGCCATCTTGCGGTAGCCTGCGCTCTGCAATGTCTAGCTGCGACAAAATCTTGATGCGGCAAACGGTTGCCTCAAATCGATCTGCGCCCAGTTGCTGTAGTTCACGCATGACGCCATCTACACGCACCCGCACTATAAAACCTGACTCTCCAGGCTCAACATGAATATCAGATGCACGCCTTGTGACGGCTTGGCTCAAAAAACTGTTGACCAGTTCAACGATGGGGCCCTCTTCGGCCAGCTCTCGCAGATGGGTTAAGTCACCACTGACCACCATATGGCGATTGGATGCATTGCGAATGGCAGCATGCATGTTTGCAATATCAGCAGGCCTGGCCAGCCTGAAGCGCGTGGTTTTGTTCACTTGATCAGCCTTCAAGCGCAAAAAATCACGGGTGGCACGTTGCGGCAGGTCGCATATGGCGCACACCAAGGCGTCGTCGCTGAGCCACACTACCAGCCCATTGCGCTCGCACCAAGCAGTGGAGATTTGCAAAGACTCTGCGGTGTCTGTGATCAGTTTTTCTACTGGGGCCAGCTCGGCATAGGGGATGATGGGCCAATCGGTGTAGTCAGACGCGGCACGCAACAACAACTCTTCAGCCACCATGCCGGTGCGATTGGCCAGCATGAACGGGGATTCATTTTTTGCTGAAACCAGCTTGGCTAACTGGCTCGCCCCTGTACTGTCAAGTACGCCAGATTGCTCTAAAAAATCAACGAAAGAGCTGCCATTGAGCGCGATCTCGGTCATTTAGCCATGCCAGGCAATGCAGCCTGCCCTACTTTCACTTCGCGGTATAAGCCATAGTACTTGCCTGCGGCCCGCGTCACCAGCAACACTGGCTGGGTTTTATACAATTGCAATACAAGCGATGCCTCGGGCAGTGCAGAGACATCAAACTGTAGGCCTACAAACAATGCGCTACCGCTATCTGGCATCGCGTGCATACTTAGCAGCCACATGCCATCGGTTCGCGCGATGGTGCTCACAACCTTGGCTTTTACTGCGCCTGAGCGTGCGATGTCAGGCACCTGTAACAGCAGGTCGTTACCGCTTAGTAAGGCTTTATAGGAGGTGGGTGGCCGCAAGGTTGCCAGAAACTCGTCTACCTTTTTGGTCGAAGCCCCCAGTGGTAAGTTAATTGCAGCAACAGGCGCAGCATTTTGAGCCTGGGCTACCGAGCCGCAAAAAGCGCCAAGAAACATACATGCCAAATAATATGTGCGTTTAGTTGCCTGATAGGAAGTTAGCTTGTACATAATCTCGATATTGTGCCGCGAACAGGTGCACCAGCACCCGGTAATGCCTTAGCGCTTAAAATACAAAGCTGGAAGTTTAGATCATGTTGAACATATATAGCAATATTTCTTTATCTCGTACTGTAAGTCGAGGCTTTACCCTGCTTGAAATGCTGGTGGTAATGGTCATTATTGGCTTACTCGCAGGCCTGGTGGGGCCTCGCCTGTTTGGCAAGGTTGACAGTAGCAAGGTGCAAACAGCACAGGTACAGATCAAAATGATCGAAAGCGCATTGCTGATTATGCGGCTGGATGTGGGTAGCCCCCCTAGTGCTGAGGCTGCACTACGCTGGCTGGCCGTCAAGCCGGATGACGGTAACGTAGGCAGTCTTTGGAAGGGCCCCTATCTAGATGGCGCCGTGCCGATGGATCCGTGGAACAACCCCTACCAAATTACCATGCCCGGCTTGGATGGTAAACCCTTCACTCTATTCTCGTTTGGGGCAGACGGCAAGCAGGGTGGCGAAGGTCTTAATGCCGACGTTTATACCAAGTAATTGCAGCGACATGCCACATTTCTCGTCCAGATGTTCGATTACCAAAAAGGGGTTTACGCTGATTGAAATGATGGTAGTGGTGGTATTAATGGGTTTGGTTGCCTCTGTGGCGCTGCCGAACTTTGAACGCTGGTTTGCCAGTACCCAGCAGCGCGTAGATGCATCACGTATTGCCATGCAGGTACAAAATTTGTTAGCAAGAGCTGCCATATTGAACCAATCGTTAGATTTAACTTCTACTAACGTAAGACAACTACTGGCTGACGGTAAGCCAGCTCTTGACTTACCTGCTGGGTGGTCTATTCGAACGACAGATTTATTGGCAGTTTACGGATCAGGCTATTGCGTACCCACTGAGATCAATTTTGTTTCCAGTGAGAATCAACGAGTGGGCATCCAGGTCCGCGATCAGCAATGCAACGTAGGGTTCACCTTGCTAGGCGGCTCCACCTCAAAGCCATGAAATCCATCCCATCGCGCAAAGCTCTATACGGCATTAGTCTGCTAGAAACTTTAGCGGCGCTTGTAATCTTGAGCGCTGGTGCAACAGTGATGTTGACGTGGTTCTCACAAAATGCTGTCACTTTAAACCGACTAAAAGAATCAGAGAGCCTGGAGCAAAGTCGCCTTGAAGCATTGGAATATTTACGCACTGTCAACCCTGTAGAAAAACCACGCGGAGAGGTGGTAATCAATCAACACCGCATAGCCTGGACAAGCCGGCAAAGCGCTGAGACGGTGCGGGCAGTTACGGCGCTTGGCTCACCTGGGCGATATGAAGTCTCACTGTATGAGCTAGACGTGCGCTTGTCCAAGGCCGATGCTGCTGCATCCAACACACTGGCCCGCATGTCACTTCCTTTGGCTGGCTACAAGCTTGTAGCCGCCAGTGGGAACAGCATGTTTGGCGCTACACCTTGAGTGCGCGCGCGGTGAAACATCGTCTACACCAGCACGGACTGACACTTATTGAGCTATTGGTCACGATGGTGTTACTAGGCTTTGTCGTGGCTTTGATGTCAGGTGCGTTTGTGCAAATTGCCCAAATGCTGCGCATTAGCAGCGAGCATGGCAATGGTTTTTCGGGTCGCTGGACGCAATCGCGCGCGCTGCAAGACATTGTCGCCAATATGGTTGCCGATCCTTCTCTTGATGCCCCGGTAACCGGTACAGCTACTCGTTTAACCATCACGAGCTTATCTATACCCCCTGTGGCTAGTGGCACTGCGCAACGGGCTACCTTAGAGTTGCGCATCAACAATGCGGCGAGCGGCGAAAGTACCACCGTACTCGAACTACCCGCACTTGCGGATGCTTTGCCCAGCACCCAAGATAAACCATTTGAGCTGGCCCGCTACAACGGGCGCCTACGATTTATCTACCTTGATCATAAAGGCGTGGAACACCGGCAATGGCCCGCACTTGGCACCACACAACCCGAAAAAATGCCCGTAGCTATAGGGCTGCGCGACGAGTCTGAGCAGAATGGTTTGGTACAAATAGCCCACTACGAAGGTGCTTTGTCTGCCAAACAAGGCAGCGGACTTGCTGGTTTTTTTGGAGTAACGCGTTGAAAAAACCCGCGCAAGGTTTTGCCTTGGCAGCCGCGCTATGGCTGCTAGCTGGCTTAGCTATTGTGGTTAGCCTGGTGAACGATGCTGCCGTCACCACAGCTGAGCGAGTGCGCCAGTTGCGTGAGCGCGCAGACTTTGTGCGCAGCGCGTTGGCAGCCCGGGCGAGTATGCAGTATTTTGTAGCGCTGTCGCAGCCGCAAGCCGCAGGGTTTGCACGCGACACCGCGATGCTGCTGGCAGACGAAACCCCTTATAAACTTGATGCACTAAGCGTTATCCGCTTACAGGACTTGGGCGGTTTGGTGAACCTGAACCGGTTCAACCGTCAAACCTTAGAGCGTTTGCTAAGTGCATGTGGCGTGGCTTCCGAGCAAATCCCTTACCTTATTGACGCACTGGAAGACTATACCGATGCTGACGATTTGCAGCGCATTAATGGCGCAGAGCGCGATACCTATATATTGGCTGGCAAGGCACCACCTCGCAACGATGCCCTCCTGTCGGTAGATGAGATATGGCAAATACACGGATGGTCCGCATACAAAAAGCCGTGGGCAAATAACGGCTGTACCCGCGCATTTACAGCACCGCCGATCACCAGCCAAATTGGACCATCCACCAATGTAGCCACCGCCCCGCTCATGGTGCTGCGGGCAACTGGGGTCGACGACGCCACGGCTGCCGACGTGATCAACGCGCGAAGCGACACGCAAAACGTAGCCGACCGTGCCGCCTTGGCCAATGCCCTGTCGGGCAACAACACTGGCATGTTTGGGCAAGGCTCTGGCACGGTGCAACGTGAACTTCGCGTCACCCACGAACATGCCAGCCAGCCATGGGTAATGGAGTATACTTTTAAGCTAGATTTGAACAACGAAGACAAGCCATGGAGCATCACACAACCTGTGATTGGCGTTCGCTCACACACTCCTGCAATACCGGCTGCACGCGCAGTTGAATGGCCACTTAACACCGCCCTACCTTCTCCTACCCGCGATGCTAACCCAGTCGTACCTTTTTAACCGCCACGGTACTGATCACAGCTTAGCTGTGCACTCCACGCGCCTCATACCCGAGGCGTTACAAAACTTGCGCTTGGTGGTGCCTAGATCATCTTGTGTGTATGCACGGATTAGCTGCTTGGGCGTACCACGATTTGGGCTCAGAGGCTTTGCACAGCTCCAGGTTGAGCAACTCTCTCCATTTCAAAAATTCGGCTCCTATGCCGTCAAACAAAATGACACCCTGCACTTATGGATGTGGGATAAGTCGATTGAGACAGCGTTTGCCGAAAAGCACAATGCTCGGGCGGCTAAAACTGTACTCCCCCAAAGCCTATTGAGCCAAGGGCGTGAACAAGGAGTCGTCTGGCTGCAACACCAAGGCCAAACAGGGCTAGAAGCACAGCTATGGCGCTCTGGCAAACTAGTTGACAGCCTCTACGTGGAAGCACCACCTAGCGCTAGCCAATGGACCACCACATTGGCCCGGCAACCTGAACTGGGCACCTTAGGTTGGCCAGCCGCATTACCGCCCACTCCCGCTGTTACCCGGCATAATTTCAACGTGAAACCGTGGGGCGGCAACTTACTGCGCGCAGCATTTCGCCTGCCACAAATACAGGGCGCACTCATTGCACGGCTGGTATTGTGGGCGGCTACTGCAGCACTGGGTGCCAGCACCGCAGCAGTACTTAGCGAACGCTCCGTACACCAAAAGGCTATCGCTGATGGTGTAGAAAACCAAAAGCAACGCGTCGTTGCGCTTGAGCCAGTGCAACAAGCCCGCGACGCCGCGCAAGACATAGAGCGCTGGCTAGCTTCAGCGCAAACACTCAGCCCACGCCCCTCCAAACTGACTATTCTTAACGAAGTAGCCGTCGTCACCAACCAGCAAGGCCTTTTAGTAAGAGACCTAGAACTCTCGCCGCCCACACTGTCCGCCACGCTGGTTCCGGCTACAGGGTCAGACATACGGCTTACAGCGGTAATTGGTGCCATAGAGGCCAACCCCTTGTTCACTGATGCACGCTTTGTCGATGTGGTGGGGGGAAATGCATTTAAGTTCACTTGGCGCTTGCGTGGTGCTGCACCAGCCTCAGCGGCACCCACATCTGGAGCGCGCCCATGACCGCTCCCTTACGCTTGCTGGTTTGGGCCGCCTTGTTAGTTGGCTGGCTGGTGCTGTTACTCGATTGGCATGACGAAGTAGTCAAGCTGCGGCCAGAGCGTGTGCGCCTGGAGCAACTTAGGGCCAAAGAGCAGTCAGCCCTATGGAACGTAGACTGGCCTGCTGCTTTTCGCGATGCCAAGCAGGCCCAGGCACAGTGGCTTTCGCGCTTGCCAAGCATAGAGCAAACTGGCATTTTTCGAGCCCAAGCGCTTGAAAGCATAAGTGACCTTTGCCGGCAACTTGAGGTGGCTTGTCAAATTTCTGCGCTTGGTGAAAACGTAAGCGCCCCTTCCAAAGCCAATTCGGCAGGCCTGTCTGGTTTGATCTCCACTGGGGTTCGCGTAGGCTTGCCATCGGCAGAGAGCAAATTGGAGCTTCTGATTAAGGCGCTGGAAAGCGACACCCAATTGCGGCGCATAGAGAAAATTAGCACTAGCGCTGGCAAAATGACCATGGACGTGCAAATTTTTGGGCTAGACACCCGCGCGGCCATCGCCAGTGGCCGCTCGGCTAGTGCGGAGAAGCAACCATGATGGGCGCGCCAAGCAATTCTCCCCGCCGTCAAGGCTGGCTTGCCATAGCAGGCGTGCTATTAGTGACTGTAGCTGCTGGTCTCGGTATCGGATACGGCCAGCGAGAAGCGCAGCAAATGAGCGGGGCGCAAGATCCGAAAGCACAGGGAAAACCGACCCGCCAAGACAACACAACGACAACTGGAAAAGTTACCAACGCCAGCGCAGTCGATGTCGGCGAGGTAATTTTGACCGCACCGCGTTATGCCAAGCCGCCAGAGCTTTTTGACCCCATCGCCGCCATGGCTGCCCGATTTGCTTCTGCACCATTACCAGGGCAACTGACACCAGGTGCTAGCACTAACAAACCAATAACTACGACTACCGTCACGCCTGTAGGCTGGGCAGGTACCGGCAGTGCGCTGCAACAAATGTGGGAAAGCAATGCCCGTACCGAGTGGAAAGTACGCCCAGCGCCCCTTACTGCACCCAACTGGCGCATTAGCGGCGTAGTGCAGCGAGGCCCGCAAACCCAAGTGATCGTGCAGTTTGATGGTGAAACCGTTCCCCGGTTTTTCAAGCTCGGTGACGTGTTACCCGGGGGTGCTAAACTCGCTTGGGTAAAGCCCAATGTCATTGGCGTAGTGCTGGTTCAAAACGACGCGCTGGCTTTACCAGTGCTGGACGGGCAAACCCAGTCCTCGGTACCCGCCAGCGCCACGCCAAGCAACCCTGCCGCTAGTACTAAACCGTAGCTGATATACGAAAAACATTTGTCTATCCACAGAACTATTTAAGTAACCCTGACAATGAGCGATTTACCCAGCTACCCTTTGCGCGCGCTTACCCTAGCTTGCCTCGCCGTCATTTCAGGCTGCGCCATTCAGCAGCCACGGGTTCCAGCAGCATTAGACTTCCCGCGCACCGGTGACACGCGCTCGTCAGGTGATTTTGGCGACCCACGCGCTTCAGGCCCCACCGAAACTGTGGTGCGCCAAAGCCCCATACCCCCAGCCCCCATTACCGGTAACTTGCGGCCCATCCCTGCCAAAGCGGTACCCGACGAACGGGGCGGTGACCTGAGCGTGAACTTTGAGCAAATGGCATTGCCCGTATTTATCCAAGCCGTCTATGGCGGCATTCTCAAAGTCAACTACTCCCTTGATCCAGCGGTCAGCGCACGCACCGAGTTGATCACTTTTCGCACCCCAAAACCCCTCACCGCAGCCAAGCTCGGCGAAGTAAGCGCTCAGCTGCTCAGAAGCTACGGCGTGGCGGTGCAAGATTTTGGCGGTGTGCTGCGTATGGTGCCTGACAGCAACACCAACAGCACATTGCCGCTGGTACGGCGCGGCCGTGCGCAGCCTGGTGTGCCTTTGCCGCTACGGCCTATTTTTCACTATGTTGAAACTGAGGCCGTACGGCCAGGAAATTTCTTACCTACGCTTAAAAGCATCCTGGGCGCCAAAGTTACCCTAGATGTAGATTCGGCTGGTGGCATGCTGTTGAGTGGGCAACCAGATGATGTATCCGTTGCGCTAGAGCTGATACAGGTATTTGACCAACCCAGCCTGCGCGCACAAAACACCACCCGTGTAGTGCCCCGCTTTTGGGGTGCAGACGAGTTTTCCCGCCGCTTGTCTGACATTTTGCGTGCAGAGGGCTATGGCGTAGGTAACCAGCCCAACAGTGGGGAGCCTATTTCGATCATCAGCGTCACGCCCGTCAACAGCGTTTTAGTCTTCTCAACCAGTAAAGAAGTGCTGGCCCACATCCTGGACTGGGTGCAAGAGCTGGACCAACTGCCCACGGTGCAAGCTGGCAGCGCGTACTTTACTTACTCGGTGCGCCACGCGGATGCGCAAGAGCTGGCTAAATCTTTAAATGATCTCATTAGCGGCGTGTCTAGCCCCTCCGCGGCACCGGCGGCAGCTGGCGGTACCGGCGGCCCGCTGGGAACCGGTTCACCAACAGCCAGTCCGGCAGCGCCCACGTCTACAGCTGCACGCGGCGGTCGCCGTGTGGTAGTTAACAACGCCACCAATTCGCTCATTTTCCAGGGTGGCAGCCAAGAAGACTACCGGCAATGGTTATCGCTTTTGTCGCAACTGGACAAACCAGTCAAGTCCGCGCTGATTGACGTGCTCGTAGCCGAAGTAGCTTTAGATGATAGCAATAGCCTTGGCTTCACCTGGAAACTAGATCAATTGGGCAGTGGCGCTCAATCGGTGCGCCTCAGCGGGACCACTTACGGATTACAAGCCAGTGGTCCTGGTGGCCTGGGCATTAGCGCGCTGCTGGGCGGCAACCCATTTAGAAGCCTCGTCATCAATGCATTGTCCGCAAACAGCGATAACCGTGTTGTATCCAATCCCAAATTAGTCACTCGCAACGGCGAGTCAGCCACCATCAGTGTGGGAGACGAAGTCCCTATTGTTACCAGTCAAGGTGTAACGCAAAACACTGGCACCTTTTCTAGCGGCACTAGCGTGATTCCCCAAACAGTGCAGTACCGCAGCACGGGCGTTATCCTCAGAGTGCGCCCAGTCATCCATGCTGGTGACCGTATTGACATTGAAATTAGCCAAGAAGTAAGCAGAGCAATTGCCACGGATACTGGCGTAAATACCTCTCCAACCATCAGAAAGCGCTCCGTAGAGACTAAATTAAGCATGCGTGATGGAGCGACCGTGATGCTAGCTGGGCTGATTTCCGAAAACAACGACGACAGCAATACCGGGGTACCGGGCCTCAAAGACATTCCATTTTTCGGCAATCTATTTCGCAGCCAAAAGAAAAGCAAGTCGCGCACTGAACTCGTTCTCTTGATAACCCCTTACATACTGAATGACACTTCAGATGCTGAGGCAGCGACCGATGCGTTTAATAACAGCCTCGGTCAATGGGCGGATGGCGTGCGCGATCGGGTTTCCGCCGCTCGGGTGGCACGCAAACTTCGCATCGAGCAAGAAGGGGGCTCTGCGCCCGAACCTGCGGCTACCGTGCCAAAGCCCTTGCCCGTAGTGCCAAGGATGGACAATACTACGCCACCCGCTATACCCGGTGCCACAGCACCCAGAATGCCAAGCACGGTGACCATTCAGCCGCGAACTGGCGGCGCAGCGCCGACCGCTCGTATGATTAACTTGGGCAACGCTAACGCGACTGGCGAGCCTAGCGGCACAGTAGCGCCTGGTGCCGCTGCATTACCTGGCGGCAATCCGGCCGGTACTGGCACCACAAACGCCCAGCCTGGCAGCACCGCACTGCCTCCTGGTCGCAAAGCGCCTCCGGCCACGGTGAATGGCCAGCCCACTCTACCCGGTACCACTGAGGTAGAAGACCCTCAATTGCTCAAAGAAATTCAGGATTTGGTTCGCAAACGCTAAGTTTGCCGCGCCTTTTGACTACGCTGGGTAGTCTGCAATTTCTCACCATTAGAGCAAACGGAGCTCTGTGTAAACGCTCCATAAAAGCTGCATCATCGTCAAGTAAATGCTCCGCATTTAATAGCTGCTCCCGCAATATTCTAGGGCTCTATCGCCGGATTTAGAGGTTGAAATATGGTACGTTTGGCGGCCATACTCTGAGCACCAATCAAACACACCATCAACTTATCGACGCTTGAACATCAACGTGTGAATTAGGCATGAAAAAAGGGAGCCGAAGCTCCCTTTTTGCAGTCAACTGGACTTAGCTTATTTAGCCAAACCGTTGATAGCGTCTTGCGACACTGGCTGTGCGTCAACTGCAGTGGTTGGCACGCGGTCGCCGGTGTTCTCAAAGTCAACGCCTTGTGCGTTGGTCACGTCCAGCACGCCGCCTGGGAACACCAAGTAGCTCTGAACACGGATGGTGGTACCGGTGTTAGACACAAAACGGATACGGTCACCGGTGCCAGTATTAGCCGAAGCGCCAACTACTTGCGGAGCAATGTAGGTTGGGCGAGCGGTTTGGTCGCTGGTGTACTTGGTAGAAGACGCGAATGGGCTCAAAACAGGCGCTGCGTTAACCAAGAAAGCTTCCAACTGAGCGCTGGTGTAGTTAGCAACAGCACGTGGTGCCAATGAAGGCATTGCACCCCATGGGCCGTACTTGCCGTCAGCGTAGATCATTTGAGCAAACACGTCAGCGGCTTGTGACTCGCTGTTGTTGATCAAACGAGCAATAGTTTGGTAATTACCGGTAGGGAACTTGGTGGTAGAAGCGTAGTTGCGGATATCGATCTTGATGCCGCCGCCGATACCTGTGAGGGTACCGGTACAAACGTTGTTCTGCTCGCGGTAGTCAGGAGCACCAGCCAAGGTGTCTTTGTTCAAGCTAGCAACAGTGACGATACCACCGGTTTGTGGGATCAGGTTGGTCAAGCCGCCTGGGAACTGAGCGATCAGGTACACGCCCTGAGCCAGATCTTGCGCTTGGGTATCGGAGTTAACCGATGACAACGCGAACACAGTTTGGCCGGCGATGGAAGGCGCCGTGCCCAAAATTACAACGCCAGCAGCGTTGTAACCGGTAACGGTGGTACCCACAGGCCAAGCGGCTGGGATGGTCAAGGAATGCACGTAGCTGGCCAATTCGATATTGCCAGTGTTCAAAGAACCAACATCTTCAGCCAATGCATTGAAGTCAGCAGCCAAGAAGCCAGCGACGTTGTCCGCATTGCCGTAGTTGCGGGTGTAGTCTAGATCCAGACCGTTACCGCGCAGGTTCAGGTTCACGCGGCCAATGTAGTGGCGCAGCACGGTAGAGAGTGCCAACACTGGTGCTGGTGTACCAGCAAAGTTGGTGGCGCCGTTACCTGGAACGAACTGTGAATTCAGGAAAGCAGCGTCTGTGCGTGATGTATTGGCAGCAGGCGTGAACAGGAAGTTCAAGTTTTCCGTGAAGTTGAGAATGCGACCGTCGTTGGTTGCATTGGTACGGAAGTGCTCTGAGTCAGGGTTGGTAGCTTGTGTGCCGGTCTGGAGCGTGTTGTTACCCAGGTGGTTGGTAAAGTGCTTGAAGTTGACGTTGGAGAACGTATCTGGAGCCACGCATGCAGTAACGCCAGCAACTGCAAATGCATTGGTCACGCCAATGTTAGAAACAAAACCACCGGTGAGGAAGTTGTTTGCGTTGATACGGAAGTTAGCGTTGTTGATCAGGAATGTGGGAAGGCCAGCACCTGATGGGATCGTCACGTTGAAAACCAATGTGGTTCCAGCGTTAGCCGTGAAGGCGGTAACGGTGGTGCCAGCTGGGAAAGCTGTCACTGGAGTGTTGGTTCCGTCTACACCCGACACTTGCAACACGGTTTGCGTCAAAGGCAATGCTTGGTTGGCTGCTGACAAAGCGAAGTCACCAGCTGAAGACCAGGTCAGGCCGCCAGACAGAGTCCACTGCAATTGCAAACGCTGTTCGTTGGTACGGGCATCGACAGCGCCGTCAAACTGGTATGACTTGCTGGGAGCACGGATAGTTTGCGCATTGTTGACGATCACTTCGCGTGCCAGCGTGGCAGACGATGAGTCGATTTGGCCTGCGAAGGCTGAGCCAGAAGCAATAACCAGACCGGCAACTGCAAAGGCAACTTTGGATAGTTTCATCAAAAACCTCTTGAAAAAGTTAAATTAAGTATCTTTCAGGTCTTTGCCAGAGCACTCCCCAGCTAGCCAGAAATCCCAATTAACTAGTAGAAGACTACTAATAAATCGTGGGGTGATTATAGACACACTCCCAGTAGGTGCAACAACAGGATACGGCACCGTTACGCTTAATATTTAACAACCTGTCTTCTTTTTGCAACTGAATAGACACGATTTGATGGTTTTCCCCAGTAAAAATCGCCTTGCGCAGCGCTTTAGGAGGGTTATCGCGGTGCCAACAGCGCTATAGGCTCATGGACGCTGTGAGAGGATGTAAGCCTGGTAGCCAGGTAAAGCGGGTGAAAGCTGCTAATTCAGCAAACAGTCATTACCGTGGGCGACGGGGTTGGGGCCATAATCGTGCGTTATAAATGGGCCTAATTACGATTTCTGTGGTGAGTCATGGGCATGCGGTGCAAGTGGCCCACCTGTTGGCGCAGATTTCGGCATTGCGCACTCACACTATTGCCAAGGTGATAGTGACTGTGAATATCCCAGAGCGGGACAAAGCGCTGAGCGCCCCCACCTGTAGCTACCCGCAGCTGCCGGTGCACTGGGTGCACAACATAAGCCCCCAGGGCTTTGGTGCCAACCACAACGCTGCGTTTGCGCTGTGCGAGAGCGATTATTTTTGTGTGCTTAACCCTGATATTGCATTGCATAGCGGCTGCCCCAACCCGTTTGCGGCTTTGCTGGCCGCTTTGCTTGCGGCTGCGGTGGGCTTGGCCTACCCGGTTCAGGTGGATGCAGCGGGCGCGCCACTGGACTACGAGCGCGCACTGCCTACCCCCAGAGCGATTGGCCAGCGGCATGGGCTGACGGGGCTGCGGTCACGCGCTGGGCCAGCGGCTGGCCCCTCGCCCACAGGGTCTGCACCCGAGGCGGTGCGCCTAGCTGGCAGTGCTAGCCCTGTGCACTGGGCCAGCGGTGCGTTTTTAATGTTTAAAAGTGAGGTGTTTCGCAGCTTGGGCGGTTTTGACGAGCGCTACTTTATGTACTGTGAGGACGTAGACATTTGCCTGCGGGCGCGGCTGGCGGGCTACCAGATGGCGCGCGCGGATGCTACGGTGGTGCACCATACGCAGCGGCGTACGCTCAAGAGTTTGCAGCACTTGGCGTGGCATATGCGCAGCCTGTGGCGCTTGTGGCACTCGCAGGCGTATCTACAATACAAAACACAATTCTTGGGCGGAAACAACTGATGCTGGTGCTACTGGTGCTGAGTTTTTTAGCCTCGCTGGGCCTGTGTGTGCTGCTGATGGTGCTGGGCCGGGAGAGGGCGCGGCTGTATGGGCAGGACATGCCGCAGCGCTTTCATGCGGGGGATGTACCGCGCTTTGGTGGGCTGGCTATAGCGGTGGGCTGTGTGCTGGCGTGGGGTGTGGGGGCTTCGGCGGTGTGGCTTGGGCTTACCATCAATGTAGCCTTGCCATGGAGAGATGTGGTGCTGTGGACGCTGGTGCTGGTGCCTACGGTGGTGGCGGGTGCCTGGGAAGACTACACGCTGAAGGTAGGGGTGCGCTGGCGCTTGGTGGCCAGCTTGGTGTCGGCGCTGCTGGGCTGTGCGCTGCTGGGCCTGACGGTGCCGCGCCTGGGCCTGCCTGGGCTAGACGCTTGGTGGCAGATGGTGCCTTGGCTGGGCATGGCGCTGGCATTTATAGCGCTGGCGGGTTTGCCGCATGCTTTTAACATTATTGACGGCTACAACGGCTTGGCCGGCATTGTGGCGGTGATGGTGTTTTGTGCGTTGACTTATGTGGCTTTGCAGCTGGGGGATCGCAATCTGGCGGCGCTGATGGTGGCTGCCCTTGGGGCAACGCTGGGGTTTTTGTACTGGAACTACCCCCGGGGCTTGATCTTTGCCGGTGACTGTGGGGCGTATTTGTGGGGCGGGGTGATTGCCATAGCCTGCATTACCCTGGTGCAGCGGCATGCCAGCGTGTCGCCCTGGTTCCCGATGTTACTTTTGATTTACCCGGTGTGGGAGACGCTGTTTTCGATCTACCGCAAGATAGTGCGGGGCGTGTCGCCGGGCATGGCAGACTCGCTGCATTTTCACCAGCTGGTGTACAAGCGGATTGTGCGGGGGGTGTTTCACGACAACGAGATGCGCCGTTTGCTCACCCGCAATAACCGCACTTCGCCCTACCTGTGGGCCTTTACCATGCTGACGGTGGTGCCGGCGGTGCTGTTTTGGCAAAACACCGTGGTGCTGATGCTGTTTTGCCTGCTGTTTGTGGTGTCGTATGTGGTGGCGTATGTGATGATTGTGCGCTTTAAGGTACCGCGCTGGCTGCGCAAATAAGCTGGTGCAGGGGTTTGAAGCCCCATACTATTTGCCTAAACCAATTAAGCCAATTCCGTTCGGGCTGAGCTTGTCGAAGCCCCTCGCGAACCCTTCGACAAGCTCAGGGCGGACGGATCTAAGTGGACAGCACTAGCTCAGGCCAGCAGCTGCGCCAAGGTGCCGCTCCACTGTACGCTCTCTAGCTGTGCTGCGCCTGCGCTGCCGCGTGTTTCAAACAGCTCCCAACGGTCTTGGGCGTTGCGCCTAAATACTTCTAACCGCTGGGCACCCAGGTCTAGCAGGGCATATTCTTTCAGGCTGGCCAACTGGCGCAAACTGGCAAACTTGTCGCCCCGGTCGTAGGCTGCGGTGCTGGGGGAGAGCACCTCGATGATCAGGCTGGGCTGGGCGATGTAAGTGGCCTGGGGGTCGGCCAAGTCGATTGGGCTGCAGGTGACGGAAATGTCGGGGTAAAAGTAGTTACCCAAATGCTCTACGCGCACTTGCACGTCGCTCATGAACACGCGGCAGGGGCTGCCTTTGAGGTGGGTTTTAAGCGCTACCGCCACGCTCAAAGCACCTTCGCTGTGCTCTAGCGTACCGCCTGCCATGCAGTAGGCTTGGCCGTCGACAAAATCGTAGCGCTCGGCCTGCTCGCGCTCCCACAGCAGAAATTGCGCTGGGGTCATTTTGGGTTTCACTAGTGCACTGGCCATGTTGTGCATTGTCGCTCAAAGTGGCAGGGGGCAGTGGCTTGGGTCCATTACCCCCGCTGAGATTAACTTTTATCGTCTACCACCGCGCCTGGCGCGCTGTTTTGGCATGACTCTATGCCGCCGTCGCGGGCTTTTTCGCTGGCGTACATTTGGCTTTGGGCGATGATTTGGTGGTTGCCTGCTTTGAGCACAAAGTAGGGTGAGCCGTCTTTGCCTACCTTACTTTCGTAGCGCGCTGCTGCTCCGGCATTTTTTTGCACGGAGGCGATGCCGTTTTGGGCGCTGGCTTTGCTTTCATACATCTCGCTGGTCATGATGATCTGGCCGTTGCCTGCGAGTAGGTTGAAGAAGAACTTGTCGTTCTTGGATTTTTTGAGCTCAAACTTTCCTGCCATGACGGTGTCCTTTGCGGTGGGGTTTAATTGATAATGGAGGTGCCAGCACCATAGCTGGTAGAGGGTTTGTAACCGGAACGGACAAGCTTGGCAAGATGGCGAATGGCGCAGTCGTGACTATTTGCGCACGGGCGTGCTTTGCAGCAACTTGAACAGGGCGCTGTCGTCCTGGCCAGCCAGGCCTGCGGCCAGCGCTTGGGCAAATACTTGGGCTGCGTGCTGGCCTAGTGGGCCGGGGTAGGGCGGGTGCGCGGGGGTGGAGTCAGCGTGTTCGCGTGGCTCGCTGCTGTTGCCCAACTGGCAGGCGGCGTGCACGGCCAGGGCGGTGTCTTTGGCCAGTAGGGTCATGTGGGCGCGGGGGGCGTAGTCGCCCGCCAAGGCGCGCTGCATCCGGTCGGTGCCGATCCAGCTGTGGCCGCTGGACTGTTCGATCACATTTTGGGTGGTGGCCAGGTCTAGCCCCATGCGCTGGGCCAGTGCCAGTGCCTCGGCAGCGCCTACCAGGTTAATGCCTGCCAGCAGGTTATTCACCAGCTTGGTGCGCGCGCCATCGCCTGGGCGCTGGCTGATGCGAAACAGCTTGGAGGACAGGTCGTTCAATAGCTGGGCGTGCTGCTCAAACACTGCGTCCGGGCAGGCGACCATCAGGCTCATGCTGCCATCAGCCGCGCGCAACGGGCCGCCGGACATGGGTGCGTCGATGCTGTGAATGCCGCGCTGGGCCAGCTGGGCAGCAAAGCGCTCTACATCCAGCGGGGCGATGGTGGGGCATAGCAGCACAGTGTGGCCTTTGGGCACGCTGGTGGCCACACCGCCCGCGCCAAACAGCACTTGCTCGGTTTGCGCTGCGTCTACCACGCAGACAATGGTGGCTACACATTGACTAGCCGTCTGCGCGATATTTTGTTGGGCTACAGCCCCCTTTTGCCTATAAAAAGCGTGCTTGGAAGGGTCAATATCATGCACATGCACGGTGTAGCCCTTTGCGAGCAGATTGCAAGCCATGCCACCGCCCATGTTGCCCAGGCCGATGATGGCGATAGGTGAAGGGGCAACGGATGTGGAGTGCATAAATGAAGACCTAAGGGATGAGGGGATTTGCTGAATGTAGGGCACTACTATTTAAATAGCTGCTCCCGCGATATTTTAAGGGGCCACAAGAGCGTGAAAGCAAATGGAGAAAGCAAATGGGAAAGCAAATGGGAAAGCAAATGGGAAAGCAAATGGGAAAGCAAATGGGAAAGCAAATGGGAAAGCAAATGGGGTCAGATCAAAATTCAGGAAGACCCACTGTTCGGAGCGCGCAACGCCGTAACGAAATTTTGCTCTGACCCCTTTTGCGTAGTCTGCGGCGCGAGCACCGGGCGATGCAGGGCGGCCAGTCGCTGCAACCGAAGCTGCGAACAACGCTGCTTGGGTGAGGTAACTTTTGACAAGTACGCATCATTGCATCACTTTATAAATGTGAAGACACCGAGTTTTTCACCGTTAAATTGACTATTTTCGGGATATTTCACTACAAAAATATCAAAACAAGACGTGAATTGTCCACGTTTTGGCAAGGTACACAAATCCGCATAATTTAGTGTGCTTCGCAGGCTCACCAACGGTCTTTGCACCACGAAAAAGTGCTGAAAAACACGATTTAGAGGCCTTTTTAGGATAGTAATAGGGCCGCAGACCAATAGAATAATGCGGTAGCAGCTCCTGTATATGTAGCGCGTTGAAATGGGTATGCAGGTGCCTGCGGGGGCATCTGGGCGTTTGTGGGCACATACAGGCGGTCAGAACCGCCCACCCGCCAGCCCGGCACGTCACATTAGCCTGCAAACCCCTGCTTGCTCGCTCTGGCGCCAGCTGCCAGGTCTGCGCAAGGGACTCTTCGCTCGCAAAAAAATGGCTCTATGTGGTTTGTAGTGGGCAGATCCGGCTTACAAGCAAACGTGGTCAGATCAAGCAAATGGGGTCAGATCAAAACTCTGGAAGACCCTCGGTTCAAAGCGTGCAGCGCCAACACGAAATTTTGCTCTGCCCCCTTTTGCGGAGTCTGTGGCGTGAGCACGGGGAGATGCAGGGCGGCCAGTCGCTGCAAGCGACGCTGCTTGGGTGAGGTAACTTTTGACAAATACGCATCATTGCGTCACTTTATAAAAGGAAAGACACCAAGTTTTTTACTATTGAATTGACTATTGACAGGATATTTCACTACAAAACAATCAAAACAAGATGCAAATTGTTCACGTTTTGGCAAGGTACACAAATCCGCATAATTTAGTGTACCTCGCAGACTCACCAATGGCCTTTGCGTCACGAAAAAGTGCTGGAAAACACGATTTTGAGGTCTTTTTAAGATAGTAATCGGGCTGTAGCCCAATAGAATTATGCGGTAGCAGCTCCTGTATGTGTAGCGCGTTGAAATGGGTGTGCGGGTGCCTGCAGGAGCGCCCGGGTGTTTGCGGACACTTACAGGCGGTCAGAGCGGCCCGCCAGTCCACCAGCCAGCTCAGCACGTCACCGTAGCCTGCAAAACCCCCTACCTGCTCGCGCCAGAGCGTGTGCCATGGGTATGCGCCCCAATCAGGACGGCGGGCTGGAAGCACGGAAAAATTGGGTACACAACTTGGATCAAGCGCTCACAAGCGAGAACCCAATTTTGAGTACTGCACAGGCTCCCCCGAAGGGGCCGACATCCGGGGCGCATGCCCATGGCACACGCTCTGGCGCGAGCTGCGAGGTCTGTGCAAGGGGTTCTTCGCCGGTCGGGGGACGACATGACGCGCCGGAGACTACGCAAATGGGGTCAGAGCAAAATTTCGTTAGGGCGTTGCGCGCTCCGAACAGTGGGTCTTCCTGAATTTTGATCTGACCCCTTTTGCTTCTGACCCCCATTTGCTTCCATTTGCTTCTGCCCCCCCCCATTTGCTTTTGCCAGCAACCCCTAAGAATATATCGGGAGCAGCTACAGTATGTGTAGCGGTCTCAAGATTGCACCAAGCGCTTGGCCTTGGAGATCGACATCAAAATGCCCAGCCCCATGCCCAAGGTGACCATCGCCGTGCCGCCGTAGCTGATGAATGGCAGCGGCACGCCCACCACTGGCAAAATGCCGCTCACCATGCCCATGTTGACAAAGGCGTAGGTGAAGAAGATCAAAGTCACAGCGCCAGCCAGCAGGCGCGAGAACAGGGTGGGGGCCTCTAGCGCGATGACCAGGCCGCGCAGCACCAAAAAGATAAAGGCGGCAATCAGCAGCAAATTGCCCAGCAGACCGAACTCTTCGGAGTAGGCGGCAAAAATAAAATCAGTGGTGCGCTCGGGGATGAACTCCAGGTGGGTTTGCGTGCCCTGCATAAAGCCTTTGCCTGTGAGCCCTCCAGAGCCAATCGCGATCATGCCCTGGATAATGTGAAAGCCTTTGCCCAGCGGGTCACGCGAGGGATCTAGCAGGGTGCAGATGCGCTGCTGTTGGTAGTCATGCAAGAGCGGCCATTTCACGCCGTCGGCGCAGAGTTGGGGCTCCAGTAGCACCACGGTGGCTGCGGCCAACAGGCCAATGGCCAGAGGCGGGGCAATGAACTTCCAGCTTAAACCGGCAAAAAATATCACATACAAGCCCGCCGACATGACCAAAATGGCGGTGCCCAGATCGGGCTGTTTGACGATCAGGCCGACAGGAATGGCCAGCAAGATACCCGCCACGGCAAAGTCCAGCGGGCGCAACTGGCCTTCTCGCTTTTGGAACCACCAAGCCAACATGAGGGGCATGGCGATTTTGAGGATCTCGCTGGGCTGGATGACGATGCCCAGATACAGCCAGCGGCGCGCGCCTTTTTTGGTTATGCCGAAGATGGCGACAGCTACCAACATGGTCACGCCCACAATGTACAAGGGCACGGCAAAGGCCATGAGGCGCTGGGGCGGCACCTGCGCCACCACAAACATGATGCTGGCCGCTATCAGCATGTTGCGGCCATGGTCCATAAAGCGCGAGCCTTGGTCGTAGCCCGACGAATACATGGTCA
>JANMTF010000222.1:0-1970 GCA_031390175.1 Polaromonas sp. | reverse complement strand
GCATGCATAAACCAGGGCACCATGTGCGCGCTCTGCTCGGGGGTGGCAGCCAGCACATAGGGCAGCAGCCATACATCCCATACATCCACCACAGTGTGCGTGCGACTAGCGGCCTGCACTTTGAGCAAGGCCACCACTTTGCGCCAGCGCCTGTCAGACACGGTGATGCCCTGCCCAGCGCACCAAGCGCGGGCTTGCACCAACAGCGCGCTCACGTTGTCGGGCAGTGCCACCAGGCTGGCGCGTTGCTGCAGTTGCAAGCGCATGGGCGCGGTGATGCGCGGCCGCGCCTGGCCCATGTCGGCAGGCAAGGCCAGCAAGCTGGCAAAGCTGGCATCACCCACCGGGCCCACGGGCACGCGCAGCAAAAAGCGGTCGTAAAAAGCATGCAGTGCGTCGTCATCCGGCACCTCGTTGGTGGCACCTACGACGCTGATCAAAGGCACCCGCACGCGGCCGCTGCCGTTGTCAAACTCACGCTCGTTCAGCAGGGTAAGCAGGGCGTTCAAAATGGCGGAGTTGGCCTTGAATACTTCGTCTAAAAAAGCCACCTGCGCGGTAGGCAAAAAGCCGTCCGTCAGGCGCTCATACCTGTCATGCTCCAGCGCCTTGAGCGAGAGTGGGCCAAACAGTTCTTCGGGCACCGAGAAGCGAGTAAGCAAGCGCTCAAAATACCGCGCCCCGTCCAGCACCCGGTGCAGGCGGCGTGCCAGCTCGCTCTTGGCCGTGCCCGGTGGCCCCACCAGCAGCACATGCTCGCCCGCCAGCGCACCCAGCAGCAGCAAGCGCACAGGCACGTCGCGCTCAAGCAGGTTTTGATCTAAATCAGCCAGGGTGTCGCGCAGCAGTTGAGGTGTCATGGGCTTATTTTGCCGCAAAGTGCTGGTGCTTGAACATCACGGAAGCGGGTTTCAGTTCTGTGCTTGTTCTGGCTGTTAAATTACGCTAGAGGCATCGTGTGCTGTGCTCGGTCTGGCACTTGGTGTGTACGGCTCCGCGGCTGTCCCCCGTGCCGGCCTAGGGCCGGCGACTCCTTCTTTATGCCGCTGCGCCGTACACACCAAGCGCCAGAGCTGCGAATAGGAATGGTTGGGACTAAAGCGGTGGATCGCCCACCACGGTCACAAGATCGGTTGGCGGAGTATCCACACCAAGCACAACTGCTGCGCACGGAGATGGTTGAGGCACAGCGGTGGATCGCCCACCATGATCACGAGAGCAGGTCGGTGGCGTACTCAGCGCAGCGGCATAAAGGAGGAGGAAGCGGCCCTAGGCCGCAACGGGGGACAGCCGCGGAGCTGAGTACACCGCCGGCCTGCTCCTGTACAAAAGCTCAAACGGAACCTCTTACCTGGTCTCTACAAAAGCAACCAGCAACAGATCCCGCGCGGTTGACCTAATCAAGTAGGCCGAAACATGCGAAACAACTGCTCCGGGCCCACCGTAAAGTAGTCACCCGGGCCACCGCCGCGCAGCACATGATCAGCGCCTGCCGTGTCATACACACCATTCTTCAAAAGAGCTTTGGCAATATGCACCGCCACCACCTCGCCCAGTATCAACCAACTGGGCACTGCGACCCCATCAGCACCTTGCAACTGCACCGTCTGCGTACAACGGCACTCGAATGACACGGGGCTTTCCAGCACGCGCGGCGCGGCTACCACGCGCGAGGCTGCTGGCGTGAGGCCAGCGAGCTCAAACTCGCTCACCTCGGGGCCTACCGGCGCGCAGCTTTGGTTCATGGCTTCGGCCAGAGGGCGGGTCACCAGGTTCCATACAAACTCGCCGGTTTGCTCTATGTTGCGTACCGTGTCTTTGTAGCCAATGCTGGAAAAACCCACGATGGGCGGGGTGTAATTAAAGGCGTTGAAGAAGCTGTAGGGCGCAAGGTTCAGCCCGCCCGCGCTGCTGCGGGTGGATATCCAGCCAATAGGGCGCGGCCCCACGATGGCGTTGAACGGGTCATG
>JANMTF010000215.1:0-3648 GCA_031390175.1 Polaromonas sp. | reverse complement strand
CTAGCCTCAAATACAACTCAACCGCCGATTTCATCCATCTGTCCCAAGTGCATTCGGGGCCGAACGTGCTGGTGGTGCACCCGTCCACCCCGTTCAAAACCGTCAAAGATATCGTTGACTACGCCAAGAAGAACCCCGGCAAGCTGGACTACGGCTACACCCATGCCGCCTCGGGGCATATGGCGATGGAGCTGTTCAAGCAGACGGCGGGGGTGTTTCTGACTGGCATTCCCTACCGTGGTGGCGGCCCGATGCTCACGGATATGTTGGGCGGCACGATCCCCATGATGTTCATTAACCAGGACGCGGCGTTGCCCCATGTGAAGGCTGGCAAAATGCGCGCCATCGCTGTCTCTAGCGCGCAGCGCAACCCGCTGTACCCGGAAGTGCCGACGGTGGCCGAGGCGGGCTACCAAGGCTTTGAGGCGCTGTCCTGGTCGGGCATGTCGGTGGCCAAGGGCACACCGCAGCCGATAGCCGACAAGCTGGAGGCCGCCATCACCCAGGCCATGCAGTCTGATGCCGTCAAGCAACGCATGGGCTCGGTGGGCTTTGTGATCCCGCAGCAGGGCGGCAA
This sequence comes from Polaromonas sp., assembly GCA_031390175.1. Taxonomy (GTDB): domain Bacteria; phylum Pseudomonadota; class Gammaproteobacteria; order Burkholderiales; family Burkholderiaceae_C; genus JAAFIP01. Next base: position 3,071 of record JANMTF010000215.1, on the reverse strand, counting down.
GCCCTATGCTGAGTTTGTGAAAAAAGAAATTGACACCTGGACACGGGTGATCAAGACGGCGGGTATCAAGCCGCAGTAAGCCAGTTGCAGTAAGCCAGTTGTAGACCAACCCATTGAAAGCACCACCATGACCAACCGTCGCCACTTTCTCGATGCTGCAGCAAGCGCTGCCCTACTGGCTGCGGGCCTGCCCGCACGCGCTGCCACCTGGCCCAGCCAGCCGCTGCGCATCATCATCCCGTTTGCACCAGGTGGCACGTCTGACGTGATTGCACGCTTGATCTCCAAGCCACTGGGCGAGGCGCTGGGCGTGCCGGTGGTGATAGAAAACCGCACGGGTGCAGCGGGCAATGTAGGTGCGGGCGCGGTGGCCGCTGCGACCGACAACCACACCGTGCTGCTGTCGGATTTGGGCTCGATGGCGATCAGCCCACTGATCAGCAAAGACCTGCCGTTCAAACCCAGCGACCTGCAAGGCGTGACCATGCTGGCTTATTCGCCGCATTTGCTGGCGGTGCATCCCTCGGTACAGGCGAATAACCTCAAAGAGCTGGTGGCCCTGTCGCAGCGCACGCCGATCAATGTGGCCTCCGCAGGCTCGGGCACACCCAACCATCTGGGCGTGGTGGACATTGCCTTGATCACCGGCATGAAGTGGCAGCATGTACCCTACCGGGGCGGTGCCCAGGCATTGAACGACACGGTATCGGGCACCACGCAGATGCTGCTCAACGGCATGGTGGCGACTCAGCCGCAAGTGACTGCCGGCAGGCTCAAGGTGATTGGCGTCTCCAAGCGCAGCCGCATGGCCTTGATTGGCCATGTGCCCACGCTGGCAGAGCAGGGCGCAACGGGTTTTGAGTCGGGCACCTACCAAGGTGTGTTGGCTGCGTCCAGCATGCCCAAGGCTGCGGTGGAGCGCTTGAGCGCCGTGCTGGTGCAGGTCGTGCGTGCGCCCGACATTCGTGCGCGTTTGGTGGAGTTGGGCGCCGAGGTGATGACCTCCAGCCCGGTGGAGACCAGTGCCTTCATCACCACAGATCGCCAACGCTGGGCGCGCGTGATCGAGCGTGCGGGCACGCAGATTGAAGGCACCAAGTAAGTAGCCTGGCACTGTCTTTATGCAACGTTATTCGGCTGATGCACTAGAGGCCTTTGCACGCGCACTGCTCGTCGCAGCGGGCATGGATGCAGACAAAGCACGCAGTGTCGCGCGCCTGCTGGTGCTGACCGATGCCATGGGCCGCCGCACCCACGGCCTGGCCATGGCCACGCTGTACCTGGCCGACATTCACAAAGGCGGCATGCAACTCACGGGTGAGCCCACCGTAGTCAAAGACAATGGCATCAGCGCTGTCTGGGATGGCCACTACCTGCCCGGCCTGTGGCTGGTAGAGCAGGCACTAGAGGCCGCCATGCCGCGCGCCGCCCAGCACGGTATGGCAGCCATTGCCATCCGCCGCAGTCACCACATTGGTTGCCTGGCCGCGCTGGTCAAGCAGGCGGCAGACTGCGGCTTTGTGGCGCAGATTGCCAACTCAGAGCCGTCAGCGCAGCGCGTGGCACCCTACGGCGGCACCGAGGCGCTGTTCACGCCCAACCCGTTTGCAGTGGGCTACCCTGGCTGTGAGCACCCGGTGCTGATAGACATCTGCGCATCGATCACCACCACCTCGATGACGCGGCAAAAGCATGCGGCGGGCGAGCAGTTTGAGCACCCCTGGCTGCTGGATGCACAAGGCACGCCCACGCGCGACCCTGCCGTGCTGGAGCACACCGAGCCGCGTGGCTCGTTGCAATTGATGGGTGGGCAAGAGTACGGCCACAAGGGCTTTGGCCTGTCCTTGATGGTCGAAGCTCTGTCGCAAGGCCTCTCCGGCCATGGCCGCAAAGATGCGCCCAAGCGCTGGGGTGGCAATGTGTTTGTGCAAGTGATCGACCCCGAACTGTTCGCAGGCCGCGAAGCCTTTACCGAGCAGATGGACTTTCTGGCAGAGCGCTGCCGCAGCAACCGCCCGATTCGCGCAGATCAGCCCGTGCGTTTGCCCGGCGACCAAGCCGCGCGCGGTGTGGCGCAGGCCGCAGAGCAGGGCATCAACTACGACGCAAAGACGTGGAGCGCTATCACTGCATGGGCAGATCGGCTGGCGGTGGCGCTGCCGGTAGCGTTAGAGACTTGAAATTATGAACAGTTCACCCTGAGCTTGTCGAAGGGTTCGCGAGGACTTCAGCAGCAACAGCCATTCAATCAACTAACGAAAGCAAAACCATGTCACTCAAACTTGAAACTAAAAACAAACTCATGACGGTGAGCACCGCTACCCTGTGCACGGCCCTCTTCAAACGCGGCCTGCGCAACCAGTTCATCCAAGACGTGCACCCCGTCAACACCGACCTGACGGCCAAGCAACCCAACATGGTGGGCGAGGCCTTCACGCTGCGCTACATCCCCGCGCGCGAGGACATCAACCTCATCACCGTATTCCAAGACCGCACCCACCCCCAGCGTGTGGCGGTGGAGCAGTGTCCACCCGGTGCTGTGTTGGTGATAGACAGCCGCAAAGATGCACGCGCCGCCTCGGCAGGCTCCATCCTCATCACGCGCCTGATGGTGCGGGGCTGTGCGGGTGTGGTGACGGATGGCGGTTTTCGCGATTCACCCGAGATTGCGGCCATGCCCTTCCCGGTGTACCACCAGCGCCCCGCAGCACCGACCAACCTCACGCTGCACCAAGCGCTGGACATCAATGTGCCTATTGGCTGCGGCGACGTAGCCGTGTGGCCTGGGGACGTGATGGTGGGTGACAAGGAGGGCGTGTTTGTCATTCCCGCTCACTTGGCCGACGAGGTGGCCACGGAGGCGGTAGAGATGACAGCGTTTGAAGATTTTGTGACCGAAGAAGTGCTAAAGGGCCGCAGCATCTTGGGCCTGTACCCCGCTACCGACGAGCAGGCCCGCACTGACTTTGCTGCGTGGCGGGTGGCTAAAAACCGATAGGGTGTTAGCTCCTGTCCTGTGCACGCTCTGGCACTTGGTGTGTACAGCTCCGCGGCTGTCCCCCGCCCTTCGG
>JANMTF010000211.1:0-2749 GCA_031390175.1 Polaromonas sp. | reverse complement strand
CTCAGGGTAAACGACAGATCGCGCACCCCAATTTCCGGAGACATTTGTAGTTTCCATATCCCAAGGCGCACAAATGAAAACCCAAATCACAGAAATGTTCGGCATCCAGCACCCCATCATCCAGGGCGGCATGCACTACGTTGGCTTTGCAGAGCTGGCCGCAGCCGTGTCCAACGCAGGCGGCCTGGGCATTATCACCGGGCTTACGCAACGTACCCCCGAGGCACTGGCCAACGAAATCAAGAGATGCCGCGCCATGACCGGCAAACCCATAGGCGTCAACCTCACCTTCTTGCCCACCGTCAGCTCACCCGACTACCCCGGCTACATCAAGGCCATCATCGACGGCGGCATCAAAGTCGTAGAGACCGCAGGCAACAACCCGCAGAAATGGCTACCCGCCCTGCACGAAGCAGGTATCAAAGTCATCCACAAATGCACCTCGGTGCGCCACGCGCTCAAAGCCCAGTCCATCGGCTGCGATGCCGTCAGCGTAGACGGTTTTGAGTGCGGCGGCCACCCCGGTGAGGATGACATTCCCAACTTCATCTTGCTGCCCCGCGCCGCAGACGAGCTGAAAATCCCCTTCGTCGCCTCCGGCGGCATGGCCGATGGCCGCTCGCTGGTCGCGGCCTTGGCGCTGGGCGCGCAAGGCATGAACATGGGCACCCGCTTCATCGCTACCCAAGAAGCCCCCGTGCACGATAACGTCAAACAAGCCATCGTCGCCGCCAGCGAGCTTGACACCCGCCTGGTCATGCGCCCCCTGCGCAACACCGAACGCGTCCTGCGCAACGCCGCCGTAGACCGTCTGCTGGAAAAAGAGCGCACCCTGGGCGCGAGCCTGAAGTTTGAAGACATCATCGAGGAAGTGGCCGGCGTGTACCCGCGCATCATGCAGAGTGGCGAGATGGAAGCCGGTGCATGGTCGTGCGGCATGGTGGCAGGGCTGATCCACGACGTGCCCACCGTCAAAGAGCTGATCGACCGCATCATGCGCGAGGCTGAGGGCATTATTCGGCAGCGGTTGGCGGGGATGTTGGCTGCTTAGTGAATGCTGTGCGACGTTGGTTTGAGATGTGTCGCCCTAAAACCGCACTACCTGTAACTGCCCCACACGCTCAAAGTCGCGGGCATTGGCTGTCACTACGGGTAGGCCACGCAGCGTGGCAGTGGCTGCAATCAGCGCGTCGGGTAGTTTGAGGTTGCATTCGCGCCGAATGCGTGCCGCTTCGTCGGCCACAGCCGCATCTACGTTCAGTTGCTCAAAACTTGCCATGCCAGTGATGGACTCTTGTAGGGACTGGGCCGTGTGCTGCGGCCAAGCCAGCACCTCGGCACGCGTCACAACGGATATAGCGCCTGTGCCCTCTTCAATCGCTTGTTCGATCACCGCCAGTGCTGTTGCGGACAACGCATCGTTGAAGTACAAAATCACAGCGCTGCTGTCGAACACGGCGGTAATAGTCATGGGAGCGGGTGATCAATGGCGGGCAGCACCGCCCAAGGGGTCGCGCTCCCAGTCTTCACGCAAGCTGTCTAGGCCCGCCAGCACCTGCTCACGGCTGGCACGCCCCATGCAGCCGCGCGCCTTGCGAAATCCTTGTACACGCGCTGCCACAGGTGTGGAATCTGATGGCTGCGCCTCTACAACGACCACCACACGCTGGTGCAGCAAGGGCGCAGGTGGCTGGTCGATCCAGATCAACTGCGACCCATTCAATTCTGCTTGGTAGCTATGCAACATACATGACCTCCGTGGTTAGCTGTATTCAGCCATAAATGTGTATTGTAGGCATGCTTTAACCGGGATGGCTCCCCATATCATGCCGAGGCCAAAGTGATGATTGAGCAGCAGCTGGCGGGGATGTCGGCGGTGTAGATTGCTACGCATGCGCACCCACAAACAGTAACGCTCCAATACCCGCCTCCAAAACAATCCCGCCCACGTTCTTGGCGGACAGGCTGCGATCCGGCACCACAGAAAGCAATCTTGCGCACGCAGCGCCGAGCCAGGCCAGTGCTGCTACCAAGAACGCTTGCGGTGCTTGCAGCCACAGACAGCCGAGGCCCAGGCCGATGAAAAGCCCGCCATAGGTGGCGCGGATTTCAGATACGCCCAACACACCATCAGGTTGGATGCCAACCAGCTTTGCAACCGATGCGGGGCTTACCAAGCCAAGGATGCCCAGAGCGAGCGTGATAGCTGCGCCGATGTTGGGAAGGATATCGATGGCGTGCATAGTGTGGTTCTGAAACATATGTTTAATAAGGTTGTAGGCCAATAAATAATAGCGTAATAAGCTATCAAAAATATAGCGTAAATGCGTTGCGGGAGCATGCATACATCGCACATAAACCCAGCGCAACACCCTCACTCAAACGTCTTCCCCTGCCCCATCACCCCCAACCTCTGCGTAATCGCAAAAAACTCCGCCACCGTATCGTCAATGATCTGCTGCGCGGTTTTGATGGAGTCGATCAACCCTGCCGTTTGCCCCGCCAGCGCAGGTGCGGCCTCCAGGTCGCCACCAAAGTACAGGTCTTGAATGCCGCGCATGGCTTCAAACGACATCACGCCTTCTTCATAAATGGCCAGCGTGCGTGCCGACTTGAGGGCGCGGATGCAGGGGGTGGACTTTTTGTTCAGCACCAAGGTGCCGGTCTCTTTGGCATCGATGATGGCGTTTTTGTAGTTGGCATGCACGGGGCTCTCGGCGCAGCTGACAAAGCGCGTGCCCATCTGGAT
>JANMTF010000181.1:0-3122 GCA_031390175.1 Polaromonas sp. | reverse complement strand
TGGCTGCCCGCGGCGATGATGCAGTTTTTAAACTGGATGACTTTTTTGCTGCCGGTTTTTTCTTGCGCTGCTCCGCTGGTTTCTTCTACCTCCACGTGGTTGGCGCTGACGAAGGCTCCGGAGCCGCGCACGATCGTTACCTTGCGCATTTTGGCCATGGCGGCCAGGCCACCGGTGAGCTTGCCGATGACTTTTTCTTTGTGGCCGCGTAGCTTGTCGATGTTGACTACCGGTTTGCCAAAGTCTACGCCCAGGTCGGCCATGTGGCTGACTTCGTCCATCACGGCTGCCACGTGCAAGAGCGCTTTGGACGGGATGCAACCGACGTTGAGGCACACGCCACCCAGGGTGGCGTAGCGTTCGACGATGATGACTTTAAGGCCTAGGTCTGCGGCGCGGAAGGCCGCGCTGTAGCCGCCGGGGCCTGCGCCTAGGACTAGCAGGTCGCAGTCCATATCTGTCTGGCCGGTGTAGCTGGATGCTATGCTTGTGGTAGCTGCTCCCGCGATATTCTGTTGGGCTACAGGCTGATTTGGCACTGAAACTGGGGCTTGTACAGGTGCTGAGGCTGGCGCGGCGGCGGTGGGTGTTGTAGCTGCCGCTTCGAGCGTCAATACGACCGAGCCTTGCTTGACCTTGTCGCCATTTTTGACGCGCATCTCTTTGACGATTCCTGCGTGAGACGACGGGATTTCCATCGAGGCTTTGTCGCTCTCTACGGTGATGAGGGACTGGTCGGCTTTGATGGTGTCGCCGGGTTTGACCATCAGTTCGATGACGGTGACTTCGTCGAAATCGCCGATGTCGGGGACTTTGATTTCTATGGCTGACATTTTTTATCTCCTGCGGGCAGCGCTGTGCGCTGCGAAATTAAAAGGGGTCAGAGCACAATTTCGCTCTGAGTGGAATGGGGCGCATCAGGTAGTAATGCGAAATAGTGATCTGACCCCATTTAATTTTGTGACTCCGTTCAGCGTTCCAAACGATGGCCTGATTACCTTTATTTTTTCAGCTTCATCGTAAACACGTTGATCGGCCCAGCGGAGTTCTTGTCAAACTCGCAACCGGCCTCCACTCCCGCCACCGCTACTTCACGCGCGGTTTTGGCGCGTTTAAACACGGCATTCATCGCGCCCAGTGCGAAGCCACGGCCGGAGCCGATGCCCCAGAACTCTTTGAACTCAAACACTTCGCGGTAGCTGTACAGGCCAAAGATGCCTGAGCTATTGGCCACTAGCACGCTGAACTGCATGGACTCATACGGGTCGGCGTCTTCCTCTTTGGTTTGCAGAAAGAACGTGTCTTTGAGGATGGGGTGCAGCTTGAGGAAGGTGTCGTACACCTCGTCTTTGCTGTGCAATTTAAGCTCGCCTTTGGGCAGCGCCGCCAGCGCCTTGCGCAGCGCGGGAAAGTGCGCCACGGTGCCTGCGGTGGCCACAAAGCTGGGGCCGCCGACTGCGTCTACCTTGAACACTTTTTCATTGGCCTCAAAGCGGTGCGGCAAGCGCGTGTCGCCGAAGGTGACGAGCGAGTCGGTGGCTACGGCAACTTGGCCGGCTTTTTTAACTACTACAACGGTGGTCATACATTTTTTCTCATTTGAATGTGTCGATGAAGTAGCAAGTTTAAATGCCGCTGGCAATCACCAAGCGCAGGGCCGTCACAGCAGCACTCTGCGGAAGTCACCCAGGATTTGGCCCAGGTAGACGTTAAAGCGGGCAGCCGATGCGCCGTCGATCACGCGGTGGTCGTAGCTTAGGCTTAAGGGGAGCATGAGGCGTGGCACAAACTCTGCGCCGTTCCACACCGGCTCCATGATGGATTTGCTCAGGCCCAGAATGCCTACCTCGGGTGCGTTGATGATGGGGTGGAAGTAGCGCCCACCAATGCCGCCGAGCGACGATATGGAGAAGCAGGCACCTTGCATGTCGGCGGGGCCCAGCTTGCCGTCGCGCGCTTTTTTGGACAGCTCGGCCAGCTCGGCAGAGATTTGCATGATGCCTTTTTTGTCGGCATCTTTAAGCACGGGCACCACCAGGCCGTTGGGCGTATCGGCCGCAAAGCCGATGTGGAAGTACTGCTTGTAGACCAGTTGGTCGCCGTCGAGCGAGGCGTTGAAGTCTGGGAACTTCTTGAGTGCCGCAACCACGGCTTTGATGGCAAAGGCCAGCATGGTGACTTTGGGCAACCCCTCTGCGCCGGGCTTGGCGCTTTTCTCGTTGTCTTTGTTGACTTGAACGCGAAAGGCCTCTAGCTCGGTGATGTCGGCGTTGTCGTGGTTGGTGACGTGGGGGATCATCACCCAGTTGCGGTGCAGGTTGGCTCCGCTGATCTTTTTGATGCGCGAGAGGTCTTTGCGCTCTACCGGGCCAAACTTGGTGAAGTCTACTTTGGGCCACGGCAGCAGGTTGAGCCCTGCCCCGCTGGATGCGCCAGACGCATTGGCCGACAGGGCTTGCGCCGCTTGCGTTTGCATAGCGCCTGCCATGACGGACTTGGTAAACGCCTGCACGTCATCTTCGGTAATGCGGCCCTTGGGGCCCTTGCCTTTGACCTCGGCCAGCGGCACACCCAGCTCGCGGGCGAACTTGCGCACCGATGGGGAGGCGTGGGGCAAGCTGCCGGTGGGGGCCACGTTGGGGTTGTGCGCTGGCGCTACAGAAACAGGAGCTTCTTGCGCACTGTTTTGTTGGGCTACAGCCTGAATGGGCTGTGCAACCGGGGCTGGCGCAGGGGCTGGCGCTGCGACCGGAGCGGCAGCACTTGCCGCAGGCGCAGCGGGCGCAGGCGCTGCTGGTGCGGCAGTGGCGCTGGCGGTTGCGCTTTCGAGCACCAAGACGACCGAACCCTGCTTGACCTTGTCGCCCATCTTCACGCGCAGCTCTTTGACCACGCCAGCGTGTGACGACGGAATTTCCATCGCGGCTTTATCGCTCTCTACGGTGATGAGCGATTGTTCCGCCTTGACCGTGTCACCGGGCTTGACCATCAGCTCGATGATCACGACTTCATCAAAGTCCCCAATGTCGGGGACGGTTACTTCTACTAATGCCATGTTGTGTCTCCGGGAGGGGGTTACGCGTACAGCGGATTAATCTTGTCGACCTTGATGCCGTATTTGG
>JANMTF010000148.1:0-22968 GCA_031390175.1 Polaromonas sp. | reverse complement strand
AGATAAACAGGGCTCTAGCCCAATAAAATATTGCGGGAGCAGCTACTACTACCATAGCAAATAGTTTGCAGCTCTCGGTGCAACTCAATGCCTGAAATGCCGCACACCGGTCAGCACCATGGCCACACCGCGCTCGTCGGCAGCAGCAATCACCTCGGGGTCACGCATGCTGCCGCCGGGCTGGATCACGCAGCTGGCACCTGCATCGACCACTACATCCAGTCCGTCGCGGAAGGGGAAGAAGGCGTCGCTGGCGACTGCCGTACCTTGCAAGGAAAGCTTGGCATGCCCGGCTTTGATGCTGGCGATGCGGGCAGAATCCAGGCGGCTCATTTGGCCTGCGCCTACACCCATGGTCATGCCGTCTTTGCAGAACACGATGGCGTTGGACTTGACGTATTTGGCTACCGTCCAGGCAAACAACAGATCTTGCAGTTGCTGCGGCGTGGGTTGCAGCTTGCTCACTACTTTCAAATCATTCAAATTTAATTCGTGGTTGTCTGCGGTTTGGATCAGCAAGCCAGAGCCTACGCGCTTGATGTCGTGGGCATTGCGGCCCTGCGCCCAGGCGCTGCTGCCCTGCCCTGTGGGTGGCAAGGTAATTTTGAGAATGCGCACATTGACTTTGGACTTGAACACCTCCAAGGCCCCGGGCGTGAAATCAGGTGCCATCAGCACCTCGACGAACTGCTTGGATATTTGCAGCGCGGCGCGCTCGTCCAGCGTGCAGTTCAGGGCAATGATGCCGCCGAAGGCCGAGGTGGGATCAGTCTGGAAGGCTTTGCTGTAAGCCTCTAAAGCATCAACGCTCACGGCCACGCCGCAGGGGTTGGCGTGCTTGACGATGACGCAGGCGGCAGCTTGAGACAGCGGGCCGTTGGTTTGCGCATTGAAGCTTTTTACACATTCCCAAGCCGCGTCGGCATCGGCGATATTGTTGTAGCTCAGCTCTTTGCCCTGCAACTGCACGGCCGTCACCAAGGAGCCGGGCGCAGGATGCAGGTCGCGGTAGAAGGCGGCGCTTTGGTGCGGATTCTCGCCGTAGCGCAGGTCTTGCAGCTTGACGAAACGGCCATTGGATTGGGCTGGGAAGGCGCTGCGCGTGCCGTCTTCTTGAATCGACGACAGGTAGTCGCTGATGGCGGCGTCGTAGTTGCTGATGCGGTTAAACGCGGTTACCGACAAAGCAAACTTGGTCTTTTTCGACACACTGCCGTGCGCCTTGATCTCGGCCACCACGCCCGCATACTGCGAGGCATCGGTCAGTACGGCCACGTCTTGCCAGTTTTTGGCGGCGCTGCGCACCATGGCAGGGCCACCGATGTCGATGTTTTCTATTGCATCTTCCAGGGTGCAACCGGCTTTGGCTACGGTGGCTTCAAAGGGGTAGAGGTTGACGATCAGCAAGTCAATCGTCTCAATCGCGTGCTCTTTGAGCGCGGCCATGTGCTCGGGCACATCGCGGCGCGCCAGCAGGCCACCGTGCACACGCGGGTGCAGGGTTTTGACGCGGCCGTCCAGCATTTCCGGGAAGCCGGTGACTTCGGCGACCTCCCTCACCTGCAGGCCTGCATCGGCCAGTAGCTTGGCCGTACCCCCCGTCGAGATAAGCACCACGCCAAGGGCTGCGAGGTCTTGGGCCAAAGCCACAATGCCGGTTTTGTCAGATACAGAAATCAGTGCGCGCATGGCGGCTTCCTCAACAGGTGTAGAAAATAATTAAATAAAAACGGGGACGAACTGCGGCTCAGAGCAAACCGTGGTCCACCAGCTTTTTACGCAAGGTGTTGCGGTTCAGGCCCAGCCACTCGGAGGCCTTGGACTGGTTCTGGTTGGCTTGGCGCATCACCACCTCCAGCATGGGTTTCTCCATGGCACCCAGCATCATGTCATATATGCCGTGCGGCTCGGTGCCTTTTAAATCTTTAAAGTAACCGTCCAAACTTTGGCGCACGCATTCTTCTATGTGTTTTTTACTCATACTAAGCTCTTGCAAATGTCTTCTTCTGTAATGTCTGCCGATGCCCCAGCATCGGCGCTCCATGCGGGTAGGCGGTCCATAGTACCCGCCAATGCATCTAGATAATTGGCCACCGCACGCAGTTGCGCACTGGTATCTTCCAGTAGATTCATGGCTTGGCGAAAGGCCTCACCACCGGGCAGCGTGCGCACGTACCAGCCAATGTGCTTGCGCGCGGTGCGCACGCCCATCACTTCGCCATACAGGCTGTAATGCTCTTGCAGGTGCGCCAGCAGCAAACGCCGCAGCTCGGCCACCAACGGAGGGGCCAAATGCTCGCCAGTGGCTAAAAAGTGCGTGATCTCCCTGAAGATCCATGGCCTGCCCTGCGCCGCACGCCCCACCATGATGGCGTCTGCACCCGTCGCGCGCAGCACCTCACGCGCTTTCTCTGGGCTGGTGATGTCGCCATTGGCCACGACAGGAATGGCGAGCGCGGCTTTCACTGCGGCAATCGTCTCGTACTCGGCCACCCCTTTGTAGCCCTGGTCGCGCGTGCGGCCATGGATGGTGAGCATCTGGATGCCTGCGGCTTGCGCAGCCAGTGCGATAGACAGCGCGTTTTTATGGTCTTGGCTCCAGCCGGTGCGCATTTTCAGCGTCACTGGCACGTTGTGTCTTGTGCAGGTGTTGACTACTGCCTCCACGATCTGCATGGCCAGTGGCTCGTCTTGCATCAACGCCGAACCCGCCCATTTATTGCACACTTTTTTGGCCGGGCAGCCCATGTTGATGTCGATGATCTGTGCACCCCGGTCGATGTTGTAGGCTGCGGCATCCGCCATCATTTGCGCGTCGGTGCCAGCAATTTGCACCGCAATCGGGCTGGTCTCGCCCTCGTGGTTGGCGCGGCGTGAGGTTTTCAGACTGCTCCACAAGTCTTTACGCGAGGTCACCATTTCGCTCACCGCATAGCCCGCGCCGAGTGACTTGCACAGCATGCGAAACGGCCTGTCTGTCACGCCCGCCATGGGCGCAGCAAACACATTGTTAACCAGAGTGACAGGGCCAATTTGAACCGGGGACAACATGGCGTGGAGGCGAAATGACAGACTTCGAAATTGCTGAAAAAAGAGGCATGAGTATACTCCCGGCTATGCCTGATTGGATAAATACCCTGCTCGAACTCCTTGCCCTGCCTCAATATGGATTGAGCACCGTGTTTATGGTCTCTTTTATCTCGGCTACCTTACTGCCGTTGGGCTCTGAGCCGGTCGTATTTGGTTTGGTCAAACTCAACCCCGAGTTGTTTTGGCCAGCCATCCTGGTGGCCACTGCGGGCAACACCTTAGGTGGCGCTGTGGACTGGTGGCTAGGCTACGGTGCCCGCCACGCACTGCACAAGTACCAGGGCCACGCCTTGCACCTAAAGGCCCTGAAATGGTTAGAGTGCTTTGGCCCCAAGGCATGTTTGCTGGCCTGGTTGCCCGGTGTAGGCGACCCACTGTGTGCGGTGGCGGGTTGGTTGAAGTTTCCGTTCTGGCCCTGTGTCGCCTACATGGCTATAGGCAAGTTTTTGCGCTACGTGACAATGACCGCTGGCTTATTGTGGATTTTCCCAGACAGTTGGCAGCATTTGTTTTAGTGCAAAAATTTTGGCATAAAAAAAGCCCAAAGTCTTGCGACTTTGGGCTTTTTGACTGCTGACAAACCGATTAAGGCTTGCTGGCTGTCGGGAAAGGCCATGCGGCCTGTGGGTTCAGAGTAGTCTGAGCCGCAGGAGCAGGGGCCGCAGCGGGTGCTTTCGCAGCTTTCTTGGCAGCGGGTTTTTTCGCGGCTTTCTTGGCTGCAGGCTTTTTCGCTGCGGGTTTCTTAGCTGCTACTTTTTTTTTAGCAGCCGCTTTTTTCACCGGTGCTTTTTTAGCAGCGGCTTTTTTAGCAGGCTTCTTAGCTGCAGCTTTTTTCGCTGCTGGCTTTTTAGCCGCTGGCTTCTTCGCTACAGCTTTTTTCGCTGCTGGCTTTTTAGCCGCAACTTTTTTCACTGCTGCTTTTTTGGCCGGGGCCTTTTTAGCTGCAGCTTTTTTCGCTGGGGCTTTCTTTGCTGCAGCTTTTTTCGCTGGAGCTTTCTTTGCTACGGCTTTTTTTGCCGGTGCTTTTTTCGCAGTTGCCATTTTCATTCTCCTAGATCTAGTTGATACTTCAACTTGGAATGCACTCTGTGCGTGTTGGACGCTCAAAGCGACTCAGCACGTTGGACAGATGCCCAGCGCGCTGAATGGGGGAACAAACCTTCCTACCACGCTCTGCGGCGCAGTTTTGAAAGTTCGATATACTTAACAAACTCATATTTTCAGTCAATTGATACGGGTACGGCACTAATCCCAAGACAACGCGCCACCAGATTGGTACTCAATCACGCGGGTCTCAAAGAAATTACGCTCTTTCTTCAAATCAATCATCTCGCTCATCCATGGAAAGGGGTTTTCCTCATTCGGGAACAACTCTTCCAATCCAATTTGGGTGGCGCGGCGGTTAGCGATATAACGCAGATAGCCTTTGAACATCGACGCGTTCAAACCGAGCACGCCACGCGGCATGGTGTCTTCGGCGTAGCGGTACTCCAACTCTACCGCTTTCATAAACAAAGCGTTGATCTCGGCCTTGAACTCCGCTGTCCACAAATGCGGGTTCTCCAGCTTGAGCTGGTTGATCAGGTCGATACCAAAATTGCAGTGCATGGACTCATCGCGCAAGATGTACTGGTACTGCTCGGCAGCGCCGGTCATTTTGTTTTGGCGGCCCAAGGCCAGAATTTGCGTGAAGCCGACATAGAAAAACAGGCCTTCCATCAGGCAGGCAAACACGATCAAGGATTTCAGCAGGGTTTGATCCGCCTCTGGCGTGCCGGTTTTGAAGTGCGGGTCAGAGATCACTTCAATGAAAGGAATCAAAAACTGGTCTTTGTCCTTGATGGACTGCACTTCGTTGTAGGCGTTAAATATCTCAGCCTCATCCAGACCCAGCGACTCGGTGATGTACTGGTAGGCATGGGTGTGGATAGCTTCTTCAAACGCTTGGCGCAGCAAGAACTGGCGACACTCGGGTGCGGTAATGTGGCGGTAGGTGCCCAACACGATGTTGTTGGCGGCCAAAGAATCGGCTGTGACGAAAAAACCCAGGTTGCGCTTGATCAAACGACGCTCGTCGTCGGTCAAGCCGTTAGGGTCTTTCCACAGCGCGATGTCGCGCGTCATGTTGACTTCTTGCGGCATCCAGTGGTTGGCGCAGGTGGCCAGGTATTTTTCCCAAGCCCATTTGTATTTGAACGGCACCAACTGGTTCACGTCGGTTTGGCCGTTGATGATACGTTTGTCGGCTGCGTTGACGCGGCGTGCTGCGGCTGGCTTGACCTGGCTGGCAGGCGACGAAAGCGGCACCGGTGCGCCATCATCGAGCAAGCGGCGTGCTGGCTGCGAAATAGCAGAAGAAAACTGATCCACGCGGCTAGCTAGTGCGCCACTGAGTACTGCGGTTTGCAATGCGGGTGTAACTTCTTCGTCCCAGGTCAACATAAATTATTCCAATACTTCAATTATGAGAGCAGACACTACAAAATGCAAAGTGTTTGCACAATGTTGCGCTCTATTGTGTTGCTGTTTTGCATCGCATGAGTGCAGAATGTTTTACTAGCTATGCTTTTTAGAGCTGCATGAACTGCTTGAATACGCTGCTTCATTTTGCATAGCTATTGGGAGAACATTCATTTCAGCGCTTCACTCACTGGCACGACTCGCAGGTGGGATCATCCACACCGCAAAACTTGATGTCGGTCGCGGGCAAGGCATTGAGCTGCACGCGTGCTGCGGCTGCCGCTGCATCTATCGCACTCATACTGGCGCCGGGCGCACTGCTGATGCTATCGCTGCTACCCGAGGACACTGAGTTCATCTTGCCAGCTTTCACGGTAGATTTCTCAGCGTGCGTAGCACCCACGGTACGCAGATAGTAGGTGGTCTTCAGGCCGCGCGTCCAGGCCAGCTTGTAGGTGTCGTCGAGTTTTTTACCTGACGCACCTGCCATGTAAATATTGAGCGACTGGGCTTGATCAATCCACTTTTGGCGGCGCGCTGCGGCTTCGATCACCCAGGTGGTGTCCACTTCAAACGCGGTGGCGTACAAGGACTTGATCTCTGCGGGCACGCGGTCAATCGGGCGTAGCGAACCATCGTAGTGCTTCAGATCCACGACCATCACGTCGTCCCACAGTCCCAGGCGCTTGAGGTCGCGTACCAGGTAGCCGTTGATGATGGTGAACTCGCCTGACAGGTTGGACTTGACCGACAGATTGCCAAAACAAGGCTCGATGCAGGCGTCCACACCAATGATGTTCGAGATGGTGGCGGTAGGGGCAATGGCCACGCAGTTGGAGTTGCGCATGCCGTCCTGGTCGATTTTGCTGCGCAGCACATTCCAGTCCAGCTTGGCAGAACGATCTACTTCGACGTAACCGCCACGCTCTTTGGCCAGCATGTCCAGGGTATCGAGCGGCAAAATACCGCGATCCCACAAGGAGCCTTTGTAGCTGGAGTATTTGCCGCGCTCTTTGGCCAACTCGGTCGATGCCCAGTAGGCGTAGTAGCAAATCGCTTCCATCGACTCGTCGGCAAACTCCACCGCTGCCTGGCTGGCGTAGGGTACGCGCAGTTCGTACAGGCTGTCCTGGAAAGCCATTAGGCCCAGACCCACCGGGCGGTGGCGCATATTGGAATCCCGCGCTTTTTTGACCGCGTAGTAATTAATGTCGATCACGTTGTCCAGCATGCGCATGGCCACGGTGATGGTTTTCTTGAGCTTGTCGTGATCCAGCTTGCCGTCTTTCAGGTGCTGCACCAAGTTAACCGAGCCCAGGTTGCACACTGCGGTCTCGGTGTCGCTGGTGTTGAGGGTGATCTCGGTACACAGGTTGGACGAATGCACCACGCCAATATGCTGCTGCGGTGAGCGGATGTTGCAGGCATCTTTGAAGGTGATCCAGGGGTGGCCGGTTTCAAACAGCATGGTCAGCATCTTGCGCCACATGTCGGCGGCCTGCACCGTACGGTAGGGCTTGATGTCGCCCTGTGCGGCTTTGGCTTCGTAGGCCACGTAGGCTTTTTCAAAGTCCGCGCCAAACTTGTCGTGCAGATCAGGTACGTTGTTGGGCGAGAACAAGGTCCACTCACCTTTTTCCATCACGCGGCGCATGAACAGATCAGGAATCCAGTTGGCGGTGTTCATGTCGTGCGTACGGCGGCGGTCGTCGCCGGTGTTTTTACGCAATTCCAGAAACTCTTCCATGTCCAGGTGCCAGCTCTCCAGATAGGTACAGACCGCGCCTTTGCGCTTTCCGCCCTGGTTCACGGCCACAGCGGTATCGTTGACTACTTTAAGGAAAGGCACGACACCTTGCGATTCGCCATTGGTGCCTTTGATGTGGGCACCCAGTGCGCGCACGCGGGTCCAATCGTTACCCAGGCCACCCGCAAATTTAGACAACAAGGCGTTTTCTTTGATGGACTCATAAATACCGTCCAAATCGTCCGGCACCGTAGTCAAGTAGCAGCTGGACAACTGCGAGCGCAGGGTGCCGCTGTTGAACAAGGTAGGTGTGCTGGACATGAAGTCAAACGAAGACAGTACTTCGTAAAACTCGATGGCACGCGCTTCGCGGTTGATCTCATTGAGCGACAAACCCATGGCCACGCGCATGAAGAAGGCTTGGGGCATTTCGATGCGGGTCTTGCGCACGTGCAGGAAGTAACGGTCATACAGAGTTTGCAGGCCGAGGTAGTCAAACTGCAGATCGCGCTCAGGTTTGAGAGCTGCGCCCAGTCGCTTCAAATCGAACTGCATCAAGCGCTCATCAAGCAACTCGTTGTCCACACCTTTTTTGATGAAGAGCGGAAAGTACTCAGGGTACTTTTCGCCCATTTGCTCTTGGGCAACTTCTTCGCCCAAAATTTCTCTGCGGATGGTGTGCATCAGCAAGCGCGCAGTGGCATAGGTGTAATCGGGATCTTTCTCGATCAATGTACGTGCGGCCAAAATGGAGGCTTTGTACACCTCATCTACCGGTACACCGTCGTACAGGTTACGCAGGGTCTCGGACAGGATCGGAGCAGGCGTGATGTCTTTGCCCAAATTGGCACACGAAGACTCAATCAAACCTTGCAGCTTGGCGATGTCCAGCGCTACGCGCTTGCCGCCGTCCATCACATGCATGACCGGTGCAGCCACTGATACTGCTGGAGCTTGCTTGGCACGCTCCTGGGTGCGGCGCTCTCGGTACAGCACATAGGCGCGGGCGATTTCATGGTGCTCACTGCGCATCAGGCCCAGCTCTACCTGGTCTTGCACGTCTTCAATATGGAAGGTGCCGCCGCTAGGTCGCGAGCGCATCAGAGCGCGTACCACCGCTTGGGTCAACCCATCCACGGTTTCCCGCACACTGGCTGAGGCCGCACCTTGGGTGCCATGCACTGCCAAGAAAGCCTTCATCATGGCCACGGCGATTTTGCCCGGCTCAAACGGCACTACCGCTCCGTTGCGGCGGATGATCTGGTACTGGGCCAAACTTTGCACTGCACCCGCCGACGGGCTGTGGCTGACATGGCGTTGACCATGGTCGCTGGTGACGGCGGGAGATGGAGTATGGGATTCTGTGAGAGATACGGCTTGCATTGTTTCCTCTAACTTAACTTTTTTGGGGATCACTTATCAACATGCGGAACTGGCTTCTGAAGGGCTGCCTGGGCGGTTTGATGTACACCCGTTAGCCTTTATTAGACCTTAGTTCACTACCAGCCACATACTATATCTAGTATGCGAGCAGATAGCAAGGCACTAAATGTAGTGTATATCCCTGCACAGGGATTTGTGCGACCTGAAGGTAAAAATTAGCTACTTGATTTCGCAAAAATCTAAGTTGCGGCACTTTTTTAGCTAGTGCGTTAGCTCCTTAACCATACAGATCCCACGCTAAAGCGCGCCGCGCCTGACCATACAACGAAAGCTCTAACGGATATGCGCCTTGGCCGGGCATTTGACTGGCTAAGCCGCGCGCATCTTCGATCTTTGCGTTACAAGTTTTGCGCCCAACCCTCCATCCGGTTAAATTTCACCAAGTAAAAATGGAAATGCTTGCGGACTCCACGCAACACTTGCGGCCAATGCAGGCCAGTCAAACCCAGCACCAGGGTCTTGTTTGCGTCCCGGTGCAATATGCTCGTGGCCAACCACAAATGTGATGGGGTAGTTTCGACGCAGTGCCAAGCACAGATCGCTCAGCGCAGCATATTGCGCCGGTTCAAATAGGTCGCCTTCCAATCCCTCTAACTCAACCCCAATCGAAAAATCATTGCAGTGATCTTGCCCTTGAAATGACGACGCACCAGCATGCCAAGCGCGATCATCACAGCTGACGAACTGCCATAACGCACCATCGCGCGCAATGAAAAAATGGCTCGACACCTGCAGGCCGCGAATCGATTGGAAATAGGCATGCCCGTCCCAGTCCAGTTGGTTAGTGAACAGGGCCTGTACATGGGCGCCACCGTATTGCCCTGGCGGCAAGCTGATGGAGTGCACCACGAGCAATTTCACTACGGCATCTTTTGGCCGCGCGCCATAGTTTGGCGAATCTAAGCGACGTGCCGCACCGTACCACCCGGCTTGCCAAACAGGCTTGCGCAGCGCTTTATCAGTAGCGAGGGCTGAAGATTTAGCGCGCATAGGCAAACCAGAGGTACCGAGCCATCACTTCAAGGTGTGGAGCTGGCTGGAATTTGCGCATCGATACCCAAACGCACCATGCGGTAGCGAATTTGGCGCAGGCTGATGCCTAACCGAGCCGCAGCCGCTGTACGGTTAAAGCTGCACTCCGTCAGTGCCTGGAGCAAAATGGCTTTTTCTTGCGTGTCCAGATGGGATTGCAAATCGCTGGGCATCGCCGTAGCCAGTACTTCAGCCGTTGGCTCAATGCTGGCAGTAGATACCATGGGGGCCGCATATTGGCTCGCGTCAAGGCTTACCGCGCGCATATCTTCTTCAATCTCCAGCTCAGCGCCGTCAGATAAAGCTAAAGAGCGGTGCAAAATATTTTCCAGCTCGCGCACGTTGCCCGCCAAGGGGCTGCGCTGCAAGGTGGCCATCATGGCAGCCGACACGGCGCGCGCTTGCTCACCGCTGTCAGCGGCAATCCTAGCCAACAAGGTATGGGTTAGTTGGGGCAGATCTTCACGCCTGTCCCGCAACGCCGGTAAGGCAATCTCGATCACATTGAGCCGGTAATACAAGTCTTGGCGAAACAAACCCCGTGCCGCTTGCGCAGCTAAATCGTGGTGGGTAGCGCTGACAATGCGCGTGTCTACCGACTCTTCCTGTGTGCCGCCCAACGCACGCACACTGCGCTCCTGGATTGCGCGCAGCAGCTTGGCTTGCATGGCCAAAGGCAAGTCGCCAATTTCATCGAGAAATAAAGTACCGCCATTGGCCGCTTGAAAATAGCCTTCGCGGTCTTGCGTCGCGCCGGTATAAGCCCCTTTACGAGCCCCAAAAAATTCTGCCTCTAGCAGGGCTTCGGGGATCGCACCGCAATTGACCGCTACAAAAGGGCCACTGGCCCGGTGGCTGCACGCGTGGATAGCTTGTGCCACCAATTCTTTGCCTGTGCCTGATTCACCACGCACCAGCACCGGAGCCATGCTGCGTGCCACTTTCTGCACCCTCTCACGCACAGAGCGCATGGCCTGGGAGTTACCTACCATTCGCGCCAAAGCAGGCGGTTGCGCCAGTGCTGTGTCTGTAGTGCTCGCTGCACTTTGGCCTGCTTGTGTCGCTGGCTGAACGCTTGTGGCAGCCCCAGCTTGTGCAAAAGCGCGCTCCACAGTGAGCTCTTGGTTGTCATTTTTCGCGGCTTGTGCTGGCGCTGCTGTGATCTTGGCTGTTGGCGCGGCACTCGATTGTGAAGAGCGCACAGCCTGCGCCACGACACTGCGAAACTGCTTTAAGTCGACAGGTTTGGTCAAATAATCAAAGGCGCCTGCTTTCAGCGCCTCCACTGCATTTTCAGCCGAACCATAGGCAGTAATCACCACGCAGCGCTCACTGCGCTGCGCTTGGGACAAAAACCGCAATACATCCAAGCCCAGGCCGTCTTGCAAGCGCATGTCGGAGATCACCGCATCAAAGCGCTGATGTTGCAGCGCCTCCAGGGCCTGCCCCACCCCCTCAGCGGTGTGCACCACATAGCCTTCGCGCACCAAGCTAAATTCATACAAAGTGCGCAGATCAGGCTCGTCGTCGATCACGAGTATTTTGGGACGGTCAATGTCAGCAGATGCGGCCATGGGTTGGATTTTAGAGTGGTCTAGGTAAAGATGGCGGTAAATTTGCGGCAATATTAAGCAGCACAAAGAATTCATTTCCTGCCTGCACAGGCGAAAAGTCGGAGTCTCCGTGCTCTGCGCGCTCACTGCGCTGGTAGCCTATCACTGCGCCGTGGCGGGCACACAGTTCGCGGCAAATGTACAGGCCCAGACCACTAGAGCGGCTCTCCGAGCTGAAAAATGGTTCAAATAGATGTCGCTGCACGCCTTGCTCGATAGGCGCAGCATCGCTCCACACCGCCAAACGAATGGCTGATGGGGTTTGCGCATCTTCGTTGTTGCGCTGCTCGTGCGCGTTGGGTGAGTAGATAAACACCTCGATCGCATCAGGCCGCTTGCTGGCATAGCGCAGCGCGTTATCCAGCAAGTTAACCAGCACACGGCGTAAATGCTCTTCGTCAAACACGATGGTGTTGCATGCATCGTTTTGCGCTATCCGCAGTTGCTCGCCACAGGCATGTTGCAAGCCCCAGTCGCGGCATATGGAAATAATCGTGCGCTCGGCATCACTCACTATGTGCCCAGGCACAGTGGCCGGCGTGACGCGCGACACATCTAGCACATCGTCCACAATGCGGGCCAAGCGCTTGGCATTGTGCTGCACCATCTGGCTGAGTTTTTGCTGTGCTGGCAACACCAGATCTTCGGCCAACAAAGCATTCGCCTGCGAAATAGCGGCCAAGGGGTTGCGGATCTCGTGGGCTACGGCTGCTGACATGCGGCCCATGGCCGCCAGCTTGTCGTTACGCAAGCGGGCTTCCATCTCGCGCAGATCTTCTAAAAACAAAACGCACAGTGTGTCTGCGTCATGCACGCCGCTACGGCTGCCAGCGGCCAACTGGGTGCGCACCCGCAATCGGTGCGAAGCACCAGCCGTGTCGGTAATGGCCACCTCCGCATCTTGCGGGCGCAGGGTCGATAAAGTGGCGCTGGCTAGGTCAACCAAGGGCTTCCAGGCCGTGTGCGAAGCCAACATAAATGTCATATTGGGCAAGAGTACGATTTGGGCCGTGCTGTTGTAGGAGCCGGCTGACTGTGTGCGTGGCCCCAGCATCGCACGCGCGGCCGGGTTGGCGGTGCGCACCACGCCATTGGCATCCACCACCAACACGCCGTCACTCAGCGCATCGATCACCAGTTGGTTCACCTGGGTTTGGGCGCGCGCTGCCATAGCATTGGTGTGGGCGATACGCTCCTGCCTGGCCAAACGGGTCGCCAATTGATTGGTCAAATAGGCCACCACAAACAAACCGGTACCCGTCAATGCGGCTTGCAAAAAGCGCGCCGTAGCCTCTGCGAAACCCAACATAGATATTTGCCAAGCCTCTACCAACAAAGCCAGCGTTACCGCTGCAGCCGTGCCCAAAGCCAGTAGTAGTGGCCCCAAAACTGCCGCCAGCAAGACCGGCAACACAAACAATGGGGTAAAGTTAAACCCACCAATTTGCAAATACAGCAGCGACGAAAACACCAACACATCTACCCCGACCGTCACCAGCCACTGCGGGTCAAACTGCAAGGCTGAGCGCTCTGGTTTGCCCCAAATTCGCACCCATAAAGTCAGCACCAAATAAACGCTGCACAGCACCAGGGCGGTGACAGTGGTAGGCGTCGGCCCGATGAACTGCAAATACACCATCAGCGCCAGCAGCACACTGGCCACCAAAATTCGGGCCACCATGAATGCGCGCCATAGGCGCGGCAATCCCTCGTCTAGGCCATAAGCTGCATCCAGCTCACGAGGCAGCGTAGAACGGGTAGGTAATCTCATCAACCCTCGCGCAGCCTCAAGTGGTCGGCGGTGCAGTAGCTGCCGCGCTTGCCCACCACAGCATCCGTAGCCGGAAGATGTACGCCACAAGCGGCGCATTGCAGCATGGGCTGGGGCGGGCCAATGTGGGGGGCTTTGGATTGACTGGGTGCAGACTTTTTTTGCTGCACTTTGGCATTCTGGCGGTTATTCCGCCAAAACCAAAACGCCACCGCCACGACCGCCACAACGAATAAATATTTCATGGTGCCCGTTGCAAAATAATTTCCAGCACAAAACGTGAACCTACATAAGCCAGGAGCAGCAGGCCTGCCCCTGCATACAGCATGCGCACGGCGCGCTTGCCGCGCCAGCCCCATTGCCATCGGCCCCACAACAAGAGCGCAAAGGCCAGCCAGGACAACACTGAAAATATGGTTTTATGGTTCCACTTCCAGGCCACGCCTGCACCATAGAGCGACTCGTTGAACAGCCAGCCCACCAGCAAGGTGGCACTGAGCAGCACAAAACCTGCCATCACAAAAGCAAACATCAGCCGCTCCAAAGTCATCAAGGGCACACCCACCAGGCTGGCATCCCCCGCCGCGCCCAAGCGCATTTGGGCTTCAGAGCGCGTCATCAACCAGGCATGCACCACGGCAGCCGCAAACAAACCATACGACGCAATGCCCAGTGCCCAGTGCAGCGGCAGCCATAGCGACGCACGCGCATGCAGCACGCTGCCAGGAAACAACAGACCCAGCAGCACGGCTGCTGCGCCCAAACCGGCCAGCACCGTGCGCAATTGCAACTGCGGGTAAAACCGGCTTTCCAGTGCATACACCGTCAGCACCAGCCAAGCCGTCATGGACACCGCAGGGCCAAAACCAAAGTGTGCGCCCCCTGCATCAGTTTGGCCCAGGCCTAGCAAAGCCACTGCCAGCAGCGCACCATGCAGCACCCAGGCCACCAACAGTGCCAAACGGGTAGGGCGCGGGCCCAGCATGCGCCAAGCCGCAGGCAGCGCATAGGCCAAGATGGCCAAAATGCCCAAAATCCACGCCAAGCTCGAAGCACCAGATAAAATCATATGTAAAGTGTACCCCGCTCGTGCCTGGTTTACTGCACTGGCATACTTACCCTCAAGCGCTCAAGTGCGCTGCCCTGCCCAGTTTCTCCTCCACCGCCCTTTTTCCTAGCCCTCACCTGCGCTCTTTACACCATGGCCTCCGCTCTTACCGACAAACTCTCGCGCCTTGTTAAAACCCTCAGCGGTCAGGCACGTATCACCGAATCCAACGTGCAAGACATGCTGCGCGAGGTGCGCATGGCGCTCTTGGAGGCTGACGTGGCCCTGCCGGTGGTGCGCGACTTTATCGCCCGCGTCAAAGACAAAGCGCTGGGCCAAGAAGTCGTAGGCTCGCTCAAACCCGGCCAGGCTCTGGTGGCCGTGGTGCAAAAAGAGCTCACCGCCACCATGGGTGACCTGACATCGCCTGACGGCATGCACCGCTATGTGGCCGACATCAACCTGGCCGCCCAGCCGCCCGCCGTGATTTTGATGGCCGGTTTGCAAGGGGCAGGTAAAACCACCACCACCGCCAAACTCGCCAAACACCTGATCACCAAACGTAAAAAGAAGGTGCTCACCGTCTCGGGCGACGTGTACCGCCCGGCCGCTATCGAGCAGCTGAAGACCGTCACCGCGCAAGCTGGTGCCGAGTGGTTCCCCAGCACGCCCGATCAAAAACCAGTCGCCATCGCCTTGGCTGCGCTGGACTATGCGCGCAAACACTACTTTGACGTACTGCTGGTGGACACCGCAGGCCGCTTGGCGATTGACGAAGCGCTGATGCTGGAGATCAAGCAGTTGCACGCAGCGGTGAACCCGGTGGAGACCCTGTTCGTGGTCGATGCCATGCAGGGCCAGGACGCGATCAACACCGCCAAAGCCTTTAAAGACGCACTGCCACTGACCGGCATCATCCTGACCAAAACCGACGGAGACTCGCGCGGCGGTGCGGCGCTGTCGGTCAAGCAGATCACCGGCGTGCCCATCAAGTTTGCCGGTACCAGCGAGAAGATCGACGGCCTGGAAGTGTTTGACGCCGAGCGCTTTGCCAGCCGCATTTTGGGCATGGGCGACATTTTGGCGCTGGTAGAGCAGGTGACCGCCGGTGTAGACCTGCAGGCCGCGCAAAAAATGGCCGCCAAAATCAAGAGCGGTGCAGGCTTTGATTTGGAGGACTTTTTAGGCCAACTTCAGCAGATGAAGCAAATGGGCGGCCTGTCCAGCATGCTGGACAAGCTGCCCACGCAGATGGCGGCCAAGGCCACCGAGGCCGATATGACCCGCGCGGAAAAAGACATTCGCCGCAAGGAAGGCATCATCCAGAGCATGACGCCCAAAGAGCGCCGCCACCCCGACCTGATCAAAGCCACCCGCAAACGCCGCATCGCCGCTGGCGCTGGCGTGCAGGTACAAGACGTGAACCGCATGCTCAAAGAGTTTGAGCAAATGCAAGGCATGATGAAAAAAATGAAGGGCGGCGGGATGATGAAAATGATGAAGCAAATGGGCGGCATGAAAGGCATGCCCGGCATGGGCGGCGGCATGCCCAAGCTGCCGTTTTAAGCTAATTTATATCCTTTTAGGGCTGTAGCCCAATAGAATATTGCGGGAGCAGCTACTAAACTAATAGTCCAGGATTGACACTACCGCGCTCAGTTCAGCGGTATATTGACCTGAAACATCACACCCCGACTACCTAGCACGTTGATTTGGCCAGACAATTTGGGACTGAACTCATAGGCCACCGCTGGAATAATCGCAGGTGCAAAACCTTTGTAATTTAACGGTACTTTATTCTCATAAGGTGGTTTGTAGCCATAGATCACACCAGCTGTCCATTTAACCGACAGCTTGGGGATGCCATAAACATTCTTGTACACGCCGCCCCAAGGAAAGAGGTACAAGCTGTCTTGCCCAAAGGTATTGCTGAAGTACGCGATGCCGTCGATCTTGCCGTTCGGGTGCTCACGCTCCAAACCGAGCAGAAAAACGTTCCGATCCTCCGGATCCCGCGCCGCCCAGTGGTAGCTAAAGGGGCTTAGCTGCATACGCAGCACATTGCCCTCGCCTGCCAGCGACGAGAGGGTGGATTGGGCCAGCGCCTGGCTGGAAAACTGGGCCACAATCAGGCCTAGGACAATGGCAAATAACTTATTCATGACGAAGACAATGGCTCCAGCAGTGCAATGGGTACGCAGTTTAACGGCTAGTCGCCGTGTAACGGCCTTGCGCAGCCGTTTTTACAGTGTTTTTGCGGCTTTATTGGCCTTTTGTCTACTGCTGTCCGTGGTTTCTACCAGCGGCTGCGCCTGGCTCGACGTCAAACAACGCAATATCATCTACCGCCCCACCTTGGGCGTTCCCGCCAATTTTGCAGGCTTGCGTTCGGGTGATGAGCGCTATTTTGTAGACCTGCCAGCCAGCCAGCCCACACCAACACGCAACACCGACAGCACCGCCCAAACCAGCGGGCCCGAGCGTATCGAGATGTGGTGGCTCCCGCATGCCAACCCGCAAGCCCCCACCCTGCTCTACTACCACGGTACCTTTCGCAACCTGTACCAAAACATCTACAAAATCAACGCATTGCGCGAAGCAGGCTTTGCCGTACTGGCGGTGGAATACCGAGGCTGGGGCAATAGCAGTGCCATCACTCCTTCAGAGCAAAGCATTCTGCAAGACGCGCAACTGGCCTTTGACGAGCTGCGCCGCCGCGAAGCCCGCCCCAGCCAACGGGTGCTCTATGGCCACTCTATGGGCAGCGGCGTGGCGGTAGACATGGCCAGCCGCCTGCAAGCCAAAACCGACTACGGCGCCATCATCCTGGAGTCCGCCCTCACCAGCTTTACCGAAGTGGCCGTAGAAGCAAGCTGGCTGGGCCGCCTGGTCAGTTGGCTGAACAATGAGCGCTTTGCCTCCATCGACAAAATCGCCCAAGTCAAGGCCCCTTTGCTCATGCTGCACGGTGGCCTGGACACCACCGTGCCCCCCTCGCTAGGCAACAAGCTTTTTGCCGCAGCCAACCCGCCCAAGCAATGGCTCGTCATCCACAACGCCAAGCACAGCGACGTGCATGAGGCAGGCGGCGCAGCCTACCAGGCGGCACTGCAAGGGTTTATGAATTTATATGTTTTAGGCCGATAGGCCAATGAAATATTGCGGTAGCAGCTATTTATTTTATAGCTGTTTGGCTCACCTCATCAGTTCTGAGGATGCGAGAACTTGCGCACTTCTCTACACTTCATCGTCCATTACCTTGGACAACTTATCTCAACTGGAGAAAATAATGAAGCGATTAATTCTTGCCGCTCTGGTAGCTGCCAGCGCAACCTTGAACGTGCATGCCCAAACCTTTGGGGAGGGCATGACTACGCCCTCAGCAGAGCAGCTCAAAACCATTCTGGCGGGCAACGACTTCACAGTGGATCGACCAGACGGAAACCATTGGCGGCTGCAGTTCAAGTCCAACGGCTACTACTTTGTCAACACCAACAGTGGTTACGCTGACAGTGGTGAGTGGACAGTAGAAAGCGGAAAGTTCTGCGTACAGGCCAAAAAAGGCACCTCAGGGTGCAACGAAGCCAGACTGGACAAAGGCGTGTTGACCATGAAGCGTCCCAATGGCGAAATCATCACTTACAAGCGCAAAGAGTAAGCCGTTGCGAGAATTTATTTGTTTTAGGCTGCTAGCTCAATAAGACATTTCGGGAGCAGCTATTTTATTCGTAGCGTCTGTTTTTCTCATCTCCTCCTACGCAAGTTCTTTTAAATGCATCTCGCCAAAGGGTTTCGTAGCGCTGGCGTAGCTGGACGGGGAACGGGACATATTTTTTAAAAACCTCCGCCAAACACGCGGCTGTGCTTTTGCAGCATGCTAGAGACCACGCCGCGCCTTGGCTACAGTTTTAAAAAAAATACGCTCCCATTCCTTCACCCAATCGACCGGGTTTGAAGACACGCGGTTTAATGTTTCCGTTTCGCGCTTAGGCTCTGATCAACCGCCGCGTTAGTAGCGTTTGCATATCGCGCCTTCCGTCCACGATCAGGTACACATAGACCTTGGTGCCTAAAACTCTGTAGATCACGCGGTAAGGCTTGAAATACACCTCTCGATAGTCCTTGATACCCACGTCGGGCAATTCCTTGGCCACCGCACCACGTTCAGGAAACCGACTCAGCGAATCCACCAAGGCTTCCAACTTATCCAGCACGCCATCCGCCTTGGCCGGTGCATCATGCTCGGCTATGTAGTCGTAAATATCTTGCAGGTCAGTCTTAGCGTCATCCGTGAGTGACACCGCATACTGTTTCATGCAGCCGCCTTGTTGCGACGACGCACCTCGGCAAATGCTTTGGCCGCCGAAGTAACCTGCCCTTTTTCAATCTGCGCATTACCCAACGCCAAAATTTTCAGCAAAGCCATCGTTTCCTGGTTCTTCTCAAACGAGCTTACGTCTTGCAATACCGCTGCCGCTTCACCGTTTTGCGTAATCACTAACGGTCGCTGGTCAATCGCCAAATCGCGCAGCACTTGGGCTGCGTTGGCTTTGATATAGGAGATGGGCTGGATATGGGTGGTGTGTTGCATGAACTAAATGTAGTCTTTATTTAGTCTGATGACAACATCAAAAAAAAACATTTTCAATATGGCTCACGCACTTACCATTCCTTACCCGCCAAAAGCTGAGAAGTGTTGCTCTACTCTTACAAACAGATTATTGAGAAGCGCACCAGGTCTCACAGCAACGGCTTCCAACAGAGAATTCTTAGAATGTTGAGGAACACGTCCAGTGTAGTTTGTATTGATTAGAAGTAGTTCAATCAAAGATTTGCCACGCAACTGACGCTGGTAGTCAAACGAAATTTGATCACGTAATCCGACAGGATAAATTTCAGCTGGCCTCAGGGTCAATAGTGTTTGGCGCCGATCGGGATTAAGAACATGCTTAGGGTGAAGAGAGATTTTTTGCTCTGGATCACGAAAGTGTCGATCCAAAGCTAATGCATACCACTCAATAAACTCGGTAAGTTCGACGCTATATTTAACAGACTCTGCCTCTCGCAAGAGTTTACGCAGCTCACCATCAATATAGATGTCATTTTCTATGGAATACCCGTGCGTGAAAAGTATGCAGCTATCAACATACTCGGCTGGAACTCCTTGAGTAACCCATGTATCTTGATCAGCGATAAAAAATGGCCGCGATGCAATAGGTAATTCGACCCTTCGTTTGAATACCTCTAGAACTTTTTTTCGCCCACCTACAGGAAGTACCGATACACCAAATTTTGCAAGCTTCGTCTCAAAGGTACGATAAACAATCATATCGTCATTGCCCTCAACCACTATAGTTGGCAATGTTGATTTTTTAAGCAGCGCGATTATCTCTTCTGTCGTTATCTCATTTTTAGATGCAGCCATTACTGTTACTCTTCGACATCGCCACGATCAGAGTCGATCTGGATTTCTTTATCAGGGTATTTGCTGTATATAAACGGTGAATGTGTTGCGATAACGAATTGGTTGGTGGCTTGCTGTGCAAGCAAGGTGGGAAACAGTTGGCGCTGCCAGTCCACATGAAGACTCAACTCTGGCTCGTCAATAATGAATATTGCGTCTTGATAGAACGCGTTGTACGCGATAAAACTTAACATTTGCTTTTCACCGGCTGAAAGCGCATTGGAGTTCACAGCACTTGCGGCATCGCCAAAACTCAGAGTTTTTCCCAATTTAATTCCGGCATGTTTGAACAGTTTCATGGCCAGTTTCCGTACCGCCTCAAGCGGATTCATAATCGTCTCACGGGATCGCTCCATGTTTTCGATCTGCTGGCGAATCTCATCAAGGGCTCGCGTAGCAGCATCAAGTTGGTTAGTGTCAGGTATGTCCGATTTAGATACTTTTATTTTTCGTATGATCTCCTGAGAAGTATGTTGCTGAAGTTGGTTGTACTTCTCTGAAAGATCTGTGTACTGTCTAACCAACAATGTAACAATGTCAACCGTACTGAGCGATGCAACAAATACATGGCTAGCATTAGACAGCTTCTTGGATAGATTAGTAAGAGACTCTTCAATTTCGTTCTTGGAACGCGTAAGCAGGTTTGTACGATCACTGATTGAAAAGCCACCTTCAATTCTTCGGAAGGTAGGAAGAAACACCGAGGAACCAATATCTTCAAGCAAACTATTAGCTTGATCTTCGGCATTTCGAACGACATCTCCTTCGTCGTCGTGAATATCCTCGAAAACTTGCTCTTCCTCCCCATTTATCCGCCAATTTATCCGGCATGTACTGTGGGTTAGCCTTACTATGGTGCAATGGTATTTGGTCGTTTCCAGAATTACCTTCTTGAAATTTACCTCCCTAAGCGCAAGTAAAATATTTCCGCTCAGAATATACCAAAGCAGCTTCAACGTAGTGGTCTTACCGGAGCCATTTCTTCCTGTAATTATGTTGATGTCCGAGTTAAAATCTAGCCTGAGAGTTCCCTCCCGTCCAAGTAGGCCCACAACTTCGAAAGATTTTATTTTCATTAGTTTCCTTGTTCGATAAATCGTAAATCACAAGTAGATGACGAAAAAAAAGCCATTTATCTAGGCTAATTGCATATTACTCGGTTGACTTAAACTGATTGTACGCGTGCGCACACCTGACGATCACCCTACTTTGTGTAGTTTGAATAAATGGGGATGAGATAAAAAATTACTATGAGGTGCTGCGATATTCTTTGCACGCCACTTGCGTAAACTCATGTGCTCGCAGAAGTTTTTAGAAGCGCAATTTCGTCCGTTCTGCGCTTGCAAATCAAATCAAACGAGCGGTATTCAAAGGCTCATTTTTGTGAAACTCAGGCAGCAGCCATAGTGTCACTAGCCATCACCAACTTCCCCCGCAGCGAATACCCCAACCGCTCCGTCACTTCAATATCCATCATCTGCCCCACCATGCGCATGGCCTGGCTGCTTGCGGGGAAGTTGACTACGCGGTTGCATTCGGTGCGGCCCATGAGCTCGGGTACGGTAGCAGAAGAGCGGCGGGAGGGGCCTTCTACCAGGATGCGCACTGTCGTGCCTACCAGCTCATTGCTGATCGCGTCGGTGCTGTCGTCAATCACTTTTTGCAGGTGTTGCAGGCGTTTGAGTTTCACGTCGTGCGCTGTGTCGTCGTGCAGGTTGGCGGCCGGCGTGCCGGGGCGGGGGCTGTAGATGAAGCTGAAGCTGTTGTCGTAGCCTATGTCGTCGATGAGCTTCATCATTTTATTAAAGTCGTCTTCGGTCTCGCCGGGGAAGCCGACGATGAAGTCGCTGCTCATGCGCATGCCGGGGCGGATGGCGCGCAGTTTGCGCACAGTGCTTTTGTATTCGAGTGCGGTGTAGCCGCGCTTCATGGCGGCTAATATTTTGTCGCTGCCGTGCTGCACGGGCAGGTGCAGGTGGTTGACCAGTTGGGGCACTTTGTCGTACACGTCGATCAGGGCCTGGGTGAACTCGTTGGGGTGGCTGGTGGTGTAGCGGATGCGCTCGATGCCGGGGATGTCGGCGACGTATTCGATCAACGTGGCGAAGTCGCAGATCTCACCCGTGTTGCCCGCGCCAGTCGTGGCGCTCGTCATCCTGCCTCGGTAGGCGTTGACGTTTTGGCCCAGGAGCGAAATTTCTTTGACGCCTTGGTCCACCAAGCCTGCCACTTCTACCAACACGTCTTCCAGCGGGCGGTTGATCTCCTCGCCACGGGTGTAGGGCACCACGCAGTAGCTACAGTATTTAGAGCAGCCTTCCATGATGCTCACATAGGCGCTGGCCCCCTCCACGCGGGCCAGGGGCATGTTGTCGAACTTTTCTATTTCGGGAAAGCTGATGTCTACCTGCGGGCGCTTCTCGCGGTCGCGCTTGGCCAGCAGCTCGGGCAGGCGGTGCAGGGTTTGTGGGCCAAACACGATGTCTACATAGGGCGCGCGGGCGATGATGGCCGCGCCCTCTTGGCTGGCGACGCAGCCGCCTACGCCAATTTTCACGCCCTTTTTCTTCAGGTGTTTGATGCGGCCCAGGTCGCTGAACACTTTTTCTTGCGCCTTCTCGCGCACCGAGCAGGTGTTGAACAAAATCAGGTCGGCTTCTTCGACGTTTTGGGTTTTTTCGTAGCCCTCGGCAGCGCGTAGCACATCGGTCATTTTGTCCGAGTCGTACTCGTTCATCTGGCAGCCGAAGGTTTTGATAAAAACTTTTTTGCTCATGGTGCAATTCCTGGGTACTATGATTTTAGTAGCTGGCCCCGCAATAGTCTACGGGGCTATCGGCTTATTGGGTATATAAAATGGGATGCGAAGGCGAATGGACAGCTTTGTGGCTGACGCTCGCACTAAGAGGCGAATAGCCCTAGCGCCCTGGCTTACTGCTTGAATTTAGGCAGTTGGTTAAACGGCGTTTTGCCGTCGTCTACCTTGGGCCGGTCGCCATCAGAGCTGAAAAGAAAATTGTTCTCTGGCGTAGCACGTTTCATCTTTTGCTTGGCTTCCAAGGCGGTCAGCAGCCACACCTGGTGCAAGTTGCCGTAGGCATCGCGCACATAGTTCACCACCAGTTCTTGGCCGATGATGGCACCGGTCATGACCAAGGTGTTTTGCGGGCCGCGTATGCGCGCGCCGGGTGACAGGCGCTCGGGTTTGCCGTCGATCAGCACGTCGGCGCCCTGCACGACCTGCAGCTTGCCGCGCTGCGCTTTGGGTGGAAACTGCCGCCCGGCGTCAGCGCCAATGTT
>JANMTF010000426.1:0-6115 GCA_031390175.1 Polaromonas sp. | reverse complement strand
GCCGTGGCACTCAAGAAGGCGGGCATCGATTTTGAAACGCAAAGCCTGGTGGACGATGCCCGGCTGGCCAACCAACTGCATGGCTATGTAGTGCACCAGGGGCAGCGCCTGAAAGTGTCGTTTATAGAAGATGCCTATAGCGCGCTGTACCCGGTGCTCAAAAAGAAGCTGGCCAAAGCCACGGTGCAAACCGAGTGCGTGGAGGCGCTGTACCACCGCAAGCTGAGAACTGTGTCCGGCCCCGCGCAGGGGGGCGATAGTTTTGCAGGCGGCAGGCAAACCGCGCGCGATCTGTTTGACCTGTATGTGCTGTCGCAGCGGGTGATGCCCCTGCGGCCCTTCATGCAGTCGCTGCCCTATGCCTTCCCCAGCGCGGCTTTTGACAACGGCTTGGCCCATATGCCCTGGTTTGAGCTGATGGACGAGCTGGCCGAGATCAGCTGCGATGCCCAGTGGGCGCAGGCCAAAGACGTGTCGTTTTTGCAAAACGCCCTGTACCAGCAAATTGGTGCGGGCATTATTTTGGACGAGGATGCCCATGACTAAGCCAGAGCCATGGGCGAGTATGCGCAAAAAGATCTACTGGGATCGTGACGTAAGCCTGGCTACCTGGCGGGACAAAGTCACGCTGGGGCACCGCTCGTATTTGCCTGCTGCGATTGCTGTGCTGACGCCCGTCGAGTTCGTGCGGTTTTACGGCCTGGCCAACTTCAGAACCCATTGGCCCACCCTGCGTGCCAAGCTACCCGATGCAAGCCAAGTGGACGCAGGCGTGTATGACCTGGCCTGGAGCCGCGCCATGGGCGGTGGCTGGAACCTAAAACCCAGCGCGCAGTTTTTAAGCCTGCCCACCAAACGCCGCGCCTTCATGACGCAAGTAGCCTGCACCCCCGGCAAGAGCATTTACGAAATCGCCCAACTGCGTGCCATGCAATACCGCAGAGCGCATGACCACGCGTCGTACTTGGTAGAGGCAGGGCAGATCAAATGCGTGGAGGTGCTGGAAAACGGGCGCAGGAAGAAGCTGTTGTTTCCTACGTGCAAGTGAACTGGGTAGCTAGGGTGGTGTGGCAATGCTGCCGATGCGAGGTTTGAAAAATCAGAGCCTGTGTAGTGATGATATTCAGCTAGTTCTCTTACTCCCTCTCCCGCTTGCGGGTGAGGGCCGGGGTGAGGGCGGGCAGTGATCGACTTACGCCCAGAAAAGAGAAAGCGAAAACGGGGTCAGAGCAAATTTCAGGACGCAGACTGCTCGGGGCGCGAGCAGCAATTACGAAAATTTGCTCTGACCCCGCTTTCGCGCATTTTTTTACGCTTACAGTGCGCCAGATAAGTTTTTCCGTTTGCGTATACGCTGAGGCAATTGTTCGTCCATCAGCATCAAGCCAATATCGTCCTGCGCCGTATCAATCATGTTGGAT
Organism: Polaromonas sp.; assembly: GCA_031390175.1. Taxonomy (GTDB): domain Bacteria; phylum Pseudomonadota; class Gammaproteobacteria; order Burkholderiales; family Burkholderiaceae_C; genus JAAFIP01. The sequence goes on along the minus strand of JANMTF010000426.1, from coordinate 4,694 downwards.
AAACGATCCAGCACACCAAAAATTTGCATGGTGCGGGCAAAGAAATGGATGGGCACGCGCACATCGCCTTGCTCCATGCGGCGGATGGTTGAGATCGACGCGCCAATGCGTTCGGCCAGCGAGGCCTGCGATATATGCCGCCTGCGTCGCGCCAGGGACACGTCACTCCCCAGCTTGCGAATGGCGCGCTCTACAGGCAGGGGGAGGGGCAAAGGCAGACTCGCAGCAGGCTGTTTAACTGTCTGTAGGGCTTGCTTTAATGGTTTAATCGCTTTCATGAGAGTGATTATAGAAACTCACACGGTTTTGGCAAGTATTTATGATGTAAACAATCTGGTGGGAGTGCACAACCAATTTTAAAACACCCCCATGGATCACTTTACTCCAACAGCTTACGCCTTCACCGCCCCACTGGCCACAGCCGCTGCCTGCACTGCCGCAGCCCGCGCTGCTTTCACTTCAACTTCCACTCGCTCCGAATACCTGTCCGTCAACATCTCCGTCTGCCCGCGCAGCAGCACGGTAAAGCGCACCAGCTCTTCCATGGTGTCCACGATGCGGTCGTAGTAGCTGCTGGCGCGCATACGGTCTTGGTCGTTAAATTCCTTGTAAGCCATGGCCACGCTGCTTTGGTTGGGAATGGTCACCATGCGCATCCAGCGGCCTAGCAGGCGCAGGGTGTTGACGGCGTTAAACGACTGCGATCCGCCGCTGACCTGCATCACCGCCAGGGTGCGGCCTTGGGTGGGGCGCAGCGCACCCAGGCTAAGCGGCAGGTGGTCGATCTGTGCCTTCATCACGCCGGTGATGGCACCGTGCCGCTCGGGGCTGCACCACACTTGGCCTTCAGACCATAGCGAGAGCGCGCGCAGCTCGGCTACGGCGGGGTGGTTGTCGTTTTCCACCTGGTCCGGTAGAGGCAGATCAGACGGGTCGAAGATGCGCGTCTCCGCGCCAAAAAATTGCAGCAAGCGTGCGGCTTCCTCGGTAGCCAAGCGCGAGAAAGCGCGGGGGCGCAGCGAGCCGTAGAGCAGCAAGATGCGTGGGGCGTGGCCTGTGGGGTCTAGCGATTGGGCCAGGTTTTTGCCTTGGGCGTATTGGGCGAACCGGGGTTGCAGGGCCGGGAGGTCTGTGGGATGGGTGAGGGTGCGTAGGCGAGACATAGGGGCAAATTGGAAATGAATTGCAGAATAGTTTTTTCGCTTGGAGATGAGTCTGTTTTTCCCGTTCGGGCTGAGCTTGTCAAAGCATTTGCGAACTCCTCGACAAGCTCAGGGCGAACGGAAAGAGGCGAATGTAGGGTTGAAAGGAAAAGGGTGGTTATTTCAGAGTGGGTTCCAGCTGCTTATTAGCCGCCCACCCTACAGCCGCCCCCACACACTGCGCCGCCACAAATCCCAGCGCACTTGCGGGCGCAATACCTGCAAAGCTGTCGCTAAGCATGCGGCCCATGACGGCGGCGGGGTTGGCGAATGAGGTGCTGGCGGTGAACCAGTAGGCTGCACCGATGTAGCAGGCTACCAGTGCGCTGGCTTTGGCGTTCACTCCGGTAGCGCCCGCGCGGGCGATGACGAAGATCAGGCCTGCGGTGGCTACGGCCTCGGCCAGCCACTGGCCCCAGCCGCCGCGCAGCTTGGTGCTGGCGTGCAGCACGGGCAGGTCAAACATGGCGTTGGCCAGGCATGCGCCCAGCACAGCACCTAGCAACTGGGCCACTATAAATACAGTAGCTGCTTGCGCTATATTCTGTTGGTCTAGAGGCTGATTTCTTATAAAAATCAGTGTTACCAGCGGGTTAAAGTGGGCCCCGCTGACAGGGCCTAGTACTTCTATCAGCACATACAGAGCAAACACCGTGGCTAAGGTGTTGGCAATCAATGCCACACCGTTGTTGCCGCCACTCAAACGTTCGGCCATGATGCCTGAGCCTACCACCGCGCACAGCAGCATGGCGGTGCCCAGGCATTCGGCGAAGGCTTTTTGTATGAGGGTGTAGGTATGCGCGGCTGTACTCATGCCGCACCCGCCCTGCAGCAAGCTGGGGTGAACATGGACAGCACCTGCCGCACATAGCCCGCGCGGGCAGGGTAGTGCGATGGGGCGTACAGGCCGATATGCGTGGGCGCATGCACTGTGTGCGAGGCAGCACGGTAAGTGCCAAACACATGGTCCCACAGCAGCAGGGCGTTGCCAAAGTTGCTGTCGCCCTCGGTGCGCACGCTAGAGTGGTGCCAGCGGTGCGCCTCGGGCGTGCTGAGCACTGCGTTCAGCCAGCCGCTGCGCAAATCTATATTGGCGTGCTGCATCATCACGATGGGCTGGCTGATGGCCAAGTAGCCCAGTAGCACCTCGGCGGGTGCGCCTAGCAGCATCAGGGGCAGTAGGCTCAGGGCTTGGTTGATGGCGTAGTTGAGTGGGTGGTAGCGAAAATTATTCACTGCTACCAGGCGCTGGCTGCCGTGGTGCAGCGCGTGCAGCCACCACAGCGCAGGGCTGGCGTGGTGCCAGCGGTGGGCGGCGTATTTGCCCAGCTCGATTAGCAGGGTGGCGATGGCGATTTGCGCGGCCAAGGGCAGGGCGCTGGCAAACCACGCGCCTGCGCCTGTGCTGTGCCCATACAGCGCCACCACGGCCAGCGCCATCGCCGCTTTGATCAGCGGCTCGGCGGCAGCGGCCATCACGGCAAAGCTCAGCCAGTCGGTAGCGGTGTCGCCGCGCGCCAGGTTCCACTCTGCGCGGTAGGGCATCAGGCGCTCTAGCAGCAGGGCCAGTACTAGCGTGACTATGCCTACGGCCATCACCGCGCTCTCGGCTGGCACGCCCGCAATGGGCGCAAAGGCGTAGGCGCATATGCTGGCGACCAGCATGCTGGGTAAAAATGTGCGGGCTAGCAGAGCGCGCAGGGTAGGGTGCAAATCCACGTGAAGCACGGGGAGGTTCATGATGCGGACAACTTTTTGGCTGAGTTTTCGATAGTTAATTTGTCCAGGCTAGCCGCAGGCAAGTTGACCAGCAGCTCGATGCGGCGGCTCAGGGCATGCAGGGTGTGCCTGAAAGCAATGAGCTTTTGCTCGTCTGGCGCATCCCCCGCACTCGGGTCTGCGTATCCCCAGTGGGCACTGGCAGGCTTGCCAGGCCAGTAGGGGCACACCTCGCCCGCAGCGTTGTCGCATACGGTGATGATCAAGTCCATCTGCGGCGCATCCGGCTTTGCAAAATCGTCCCAGCTTTTGCTGTGCAGGCCGTCGGTCGCTATACCCGCATCGCGCAGCACTTGCAGGCCCAGCGGGTTGGGTTGCTGGTTAGCACGCGGGCTGCTGCCAGCGGAGTAGCCTTTGAATTTGCCTTGGCCCAAGTGGTTCAGCAGCGCCTCGGCCAAGATGCTGCGGGCGGAGTTGTGGGTACACAGGAAGAGGACGTTGAGTGGGTGTGGCATAGGCGGTTTTAGAAAGTAAATAAGGCTTTAGCCCAATAAATAGTGCGTAAGCAGCGATGGAAACGATAGTAATTACAATGCCTAGCAGCAACGGGTGGTACTAGCTGTAGTGCCTGCCACCGTACTGCTCACCGGAGTGCAGCAACTGGCAGCGGGTGTGACCTGAATGTCTTTGAGCGACAGTTTGGGTTTGGCCGTGGCAACGGTGGCCGTAGCGGCTGCGCCAGCATCCGCACTGGGCGCGCAGCAGGCGTTAGCGCTTTCGCCTTTGAGCCCACGGTCTGCGCCATAGGTAGTAGACGCGCCCGTGGTCACAAAGCTCTCCCACGCAATACCCTGCGGGTCATGCACCCAGCCTTTTTCGCTTTGCGCGTAGCAGCAGGTGCCCGCGCCCATGCCGGTCACGGCTACGTCTGCTTGTTGCAAGGTGTCGGTCATGGTGTGCAGCTCATCCGCGTTGTCTACCTGTAGCCCCAAGTGATCCAGGCCGGGTGCCTGGCCGTGGTTCGAGATAGCAAAGTTGATGCGCGGATCGTCCAGCATCCACTTGGCGTAGTCATCCTTTTGCACCGTCGGCGCGCTGCCAAACAGGGTGCTGTAAAAGCCCACAGACTGGGCGATGTCCAACACAGAGACGTGAACGTGAAAGCGTTTCATGGTGAAGCTCCTTGGGGTGAATGAACGAAAAAAACTGGGTGATAAAAAAGCTAACAACAAGCGGGCGCGGCTGTATTGGTATCACACGCCTGCCCCGCGCAGCAGTGCTCGGTAAGGTAGGCCAACAGCGTCGTCATCTGCGCGTAGTTAGCCCGGTAAATCAGGTTGCGCCCGCGCTGCTCGGCGCTGACCAGGCCGCTGTGCGACAGCTCTTTGAGGTGGAACGACAGCGCACTGGGCGCAATGTCCAGCAGCGCTGCCAGCGCACTGGGTGTCAGCCCATCGCCACCCGCCACCACCAGCGCGCGAAAGCTGCGCAGCCGCTGCGCCTGCGCCAGCGCAGCCAGCGCGCGGATGGCATCGGTTTCGGCTATTTTGGCGGTTTTACCGGGCTTGGAAAGTGTTTTCATAGTTCAATGATAGTGGAATTATGAAAACGTGTCAAGCGGCCATCATTTATTGACAGCGCAAAGTTGTAATGTCCCCTTCTGACCAGATTCAAATGTCCCCTTTTACGTTGTGGGGCAATCATGGTCGAGGTGGTACAGATGAGTGTGAAAGAAGCAGATCGTTATGCGGTGATCCAGCAAGTCATTGAGCG
>JANMTF010000125.1:0-3562 GCA_031390175.1 Polaromonas sp. | reverse complement strand
CGCTGTCCTCCAGTGAGATGGGCACCATGTACCGCATCGTCGGCCAGGCTTTGGCGCACTGCAACCCGCCCGAGCTGCAGGTGCTGGGCGAAGGCCGCCAAGAGCTGATTGCGCAGTTTATCTACTGCAAAGTGCTGCGTTTGCAAGGCCGTGAACATGATGTCGAGCGGATTGATGGGTCAGACGATGGACACAGCGCTCCGTCCAGCTCATTTGCGCTGTGCGCCTACTTTCGCCGCTATTTGATCGATTGCACCCGGGCCAGCGCTTTTAAGCGCAAAGTATCCATTGGCGACCAGATCACCGAGAGCCAGCTGGAAGAGAAAATGGAGGCGCAGGAGGATTTGGAGGGCATTTTGGCGGAATACGGTCTGAACGCAGACAGAGTGAGGGAGGCGGCCAAGCAGTTTATTGCACAGCTAGACATGCCAGAGCGGATTTTGCTGTGCGAGAGCTTTGGCCGGGAGACTGAAGGCGGCTTGTCTGGGGTGGCCTCGCGCCATGCGATCTCGTCTTACCACTACCGGGCGGGGCGCTTGGGTTTGGTGCATAAACGCCAAGGGCTGACGAGTGATTACGCTAAAACACAATTGGGTGGCTGGATCGAGCAGACTTTGGGGATTGCGATCCATCCAGAAAATATGAAAGCTATCCTGTCGGTTTTTAAAATTTTAGGGGCTGAAGCTTCGCACAGCACCCAGTATGCTGCGCAAGTGCACTGATCCACCACAGTTCTCAGTCGTCATCCCCATCGCTGCCTGCCAGCTCTGGGAACAGCACTTCAGTAAAACCAAAGCGTGAAAAATCATGCACGCGCATGGGGTACAAAATACCCAACAAGTGGTCACACTCATGCTGCACCACCCGCGCATGAAAGCCTTCAACCAGCCGGTCAATCGGGTCGCCATATTGGTCAAAGCCTTGGTAGCGAATGCGTTTAAAGCGCTGCACCTCACCGCGAAAGCCGGGCACCGACAGGCAGCCTTCCCAGCCCTCTTCGAGTTCACTGCTCAGCCCCAGGTTTAGCCCCTGATTTAGCTGGTGACCCAGCACACTGACTGACTCCCCTATTGGCCCATTTATTTGCCCAAACTCCCCCACTAAACCTCGCGTGAGCTGATGTAGTGGCGCAGCACCCAGCTGGTCGTACACTACATTTTTAATAGCTTCTCCCGCAATATCTACAGGCGTAATCACCGGATTGATCAGCACTGTGCGCGGCACCACGGGCGCATCGGGGTAGCGCGGGTTCACCGCGCCGGTGCCAAAAATCACCACCTGTAAATCTACCGCTATCTGCGGCGCTGCCAGCCCTGCCCCGTTGGCAGCGGCCATGGTGTCCAGCATGTCGCTGATCAGCAGATGCAGCGCGTCGGAGTCAAAGTCGGTGACAGGTTGCGCCACGCGCAGCAAGCGCGGGTCGCCCATTTTCAGAAGTGTTTGAAGTGCCATGTGGTGATTGTCACCACAAATGGCTGCGCCTTTGCAACGGTGGTGGTTTTTGCAGCCCACGCACCGGTATTTTTAGTGCCCATAGCGTGGGTATCAATACCGGTAATGGCGAGGATAGCCATGGCGTACGGAGGGGCGTACCACCACAGGGGGTGCCACCACCACGGGCGCGGCCTGTACCACCACCGGGCCACCGTGGCCCTGCCCGTGGCCTTGGCCATGATGGCGATACCCGTGACCAATAGGTGCCACCACGCAGGCCGACAGACTGGCCAAGGCGAGGCCCAGGACTGCCACCTTGGCAGCCACAGCGCTTACAGATTTCAATTGGGAATGCACAGTCATCGCGTTCTCCTAAAGTAGGTAGTGCTTTAACGCTTGGTGCACTGCACCAGTAGACCGCCCACTGTTTCGCGCAGGTAAAGCCTGCGTAAAGGCTCGGCGGTTTAGGTTTTGATGGCGTGCCAGGCTGCTTGGGCTTTTCGCATCATGTTGGAATGCAAAATACCCAATCTTGGTGAGTTGGCTTTGCTTGCCACTGGGGGTGGTTTGAAAAACCCATGGTGGTAAGGCAGCTCAAGCAGTTGCTTGAAGCTAAACTTTGTATCAAAACTCAATCCAGCTAACCGGTACGCGGCCTGATCGCGCGAAGTGATCGAGAACTCCCCTTGCACCAACTTATCAGTTTTTTGACTGGTGCCATAGGCTACCAAGACATGAAATTGGGGATCGTGGTCATCGAAAACCTTAATCACCAACACGGGCCGAGGCTTGGGACCGGGTTCCAGGTTTGGTAGATGCGGAAAGTGGCACCACACCACATCACCCACAGCGGGCTCGCCCCACCAAGTGTGTTGTGCCATCCTGATCAATCAAACAAACTTGAACGCACTGATTTGAGTTTGCCTTGGGGCACCGCTTTTTTGATCGCAGCCATCTGCTTGGCCGTCAACGGCCCATCATCCGGCTCATAAGTAGGCAGCACCTCGTCGGCCAGCTTGCGCACGGCGTAATGCAACACCTCAGACTCGCGCTTGTAGCCCAATTGCTTGGCCAAGCGGGTCAGCGTGGCACGCGACACTTTGGTAGCGGTGTCGGTGGGCTGAAAACGCATCAGCATGGCATCGGGCGCGGTGGTAGTGGTCATGGCGGGCTCCTTGGATATCCGAATGATATCAAATACCCCGCATCCACTATGCAAATAAGGCCTTCATCGCCTCTTCGTCAATCACCGCCACTCCCAGCTCGCGGGCTTTATCGAGCTTGCTGCCAGCCTCTGCACCGGCCAGCAGGTAGTCGGTTTTTTTGCTGACGCTGCCAGCCACCTTGGCACCAGCCGCTTCCAGCAAGTCCTTGGCCTCATCACGGCCAAGCGTTGGCAGGGTGCCGGTGATGACAAACGTTTTACCGCTCAGGGGTTTGCTGATCGCTGGCGTGGGCTCTGCTTCTGTCCACGTCACGCCGCAAGCGCGAAGCTGCTCAACCACCTCACGGTTGTGCGGCTGATCAAAAAAAGTTCGCAAACTTTGGGCGACGATGGGGCCAACGTCATCAACCTCAAGCAACTGCTGTTCGGTCGCATCCATGATGGCATCCAGCTTGCCAAAGTGCCGGGCCAGCTCCTTGGCGGTGGCTTCACCCACATGCCGAATACCAAGGCCGAACACAAAGCGCGGCAACGTGGTTTGCTTGGACGCCTCGATGGCTGCGATCAGATTGGCAGCGGATTTATCAGCCATGCGTTCCAGGCTGGCCAATGCGACCAGGCCCAATTTGTACAGGTCTGGCAGCGTGCGAATGACGTTGGCTTCAACCAGTTGCTCAACCAGTTTGTCGCCCAGCCCGTCAACTTCAACCGCGCGGCGATGTGCAAAATGCAGAATCGCCTCCTTGCGCTGCGCACCGCAAAACAGGCCGCCGGTGCAGCGGTAATCGGCCTCACCCTCCTCGCGCACAGCGCTTGAGCCGCACACGGGGCAAATACGCGGCATGGTGAACACGTTGGCGCCTGGCGCGCGCTTTTCCAGCAGCACACTGACCACTTCCGGAATGACATCGCCTGCCCTGCGCACCACAACCGTGTCGCCCACACGCACGTCTTTGCGTCGCG
>JANMTF010000060.1:0-4984 GCA_031390175.1 Polaromonas sp. | reverse complement strand
GCGTTTTGCACCCGTTTCTGCAACGGGGTGTTGGGTAACTTGACTTCTTTGATCAACGGCATGGCATGGAATTCCTTGCCCTGATTGTGAACCACTTTGCAGCATGGTCTGCTCGGGCTTTAGAACGCGTCTTCTGGCGTCGCGGCGCAGGTCATATCGCGACTGCCCACCACCGCCAGCCATGCATCTATTTTGGGCAGCTCGTAATGGTAAAAATACTGGTTTGCCGCCGTGATGCCTGCGCGAGCAGCTACGATTTGCGCAGCATCGCCCTGCCTGCTGGCAAGTGATACATCCAGCCACACCCAAGCCAGTACGGTATGCCCAAAGGCCTGCATGTAGGGCACGGCATTGGGCAGTGCTTCTAGCGGGTTGCCGGTGGACCAGGCAGCTTGGGTCGTGACTGTTACTTTGTGCAATGCATCTGCCAGTGCGCTGGCATGCGGTGCCAATGCAGGCACCTGCATAGCGCGCGCCACGGTGGCGCTGATGCGTGCAGCCAAGAGTTGCAAGCCTTTGCCACCTTCCATCAACACCTTGCGGCCTAACAAATCCATCGCCTGTATACCGTGCGTGCCTTCGTGGATCATGTTCAGCCGCTGGTCGCGCCAGTACTGCTCCACCGGGAAATCGCGTGTATAGCCATAACCACCATGTATCTGGATGGCCAGGCTATTAGCTTCCAGGCAGTTCTCGCTCGGCCAGCTTTTGGATATCGGCGTAAGTACCTCCAGCAACAAGCGCGCATCGTCGGCAGCTTGCGGCTCGCCTGTGTGCTGCTCATCGACAAGCATGGCACAGTACAGCTGCAAGGCCAACGCACCTTCGCAGATGGACTTTTGCGAGAGCAGCATGCGCTTGATGTCAGCGTGCTCGATGAGGCGTACTTGGGGCGCACTCGCGTCCTTGCCACCCGCGCCCATGGGGCGGCCCTGAGGACGATTTTTAGCGTAATCCAGCGACGCGTAGTAGCCTGCCAGCCCCAGCATGGTGGCCGCCATGCCAATGCCAATGCGCGCCTCGTTCATCATGTGGAACATGCTTTTAAGACCTTCGCCGGGTTTGCCCACGAGGTAGCCCACGGCTCCCGCACCTTTTCCGAAAGGACCTGCATCGTCCACAGGGAACTTGCCTTCGCCAAAGTTGAGCAAGGTATTGGTAGTGCCGCGCCATCCCAGCTTGTGGTTCAGGCCTGCCAGTGCTACGTCGTTGCGCACGCCGGTCAGCTCGCCTTTTACGTTAACCAGCTTTTTCGGCACGATAAACATAGATATGCCGCGTACGCCCGCTACCAATTTGCCGCTCTCGTCAGGAATCTTGGCCAGTACCAAATGCACAATGTTCTCGGTCAGCTCATGCTCGCCGCTGGATATCCACATCTTATTGCCGCGCAGCCGGTAGCGTGGGCCTAGCGGGTCGCTTGCAAAATCCGCACCATCCGGCAAGGCCTTGGTCGCCACGTCACTGAGTGACGAACCTGCTTGCGGCTCGCTCAAGCACATCGTGCCCGCCCAGCGTCCGCTAAATTCATTGGCCGCAAACACATCCTTTTGCATCTGCGTACCCGTCGCCATGATGCAGTTGGCATTGCCCGAGGTCAGCAAGTTCGAACCAATCGAAATGGAGGCCACCGCAAAAAACGAGTTCGCCGCCGCGCCTACGGTAAACGGCAGTTGCATACCGCCCAATTCGTAGTCTTGCGCCGCCGCCAACATGCCCGACTCCACATACGCCCGGTGCGCATCATGCGTAGCCTGCGGCAAGATCACCTTTTCACCATCAAAGTGCGGCTCTTGCGTGTCCACCAAGCGGTTAAACGGTGCGTACTTTTCGCGCGCGATGCGTTCGCAGGTGTCCAGCACCGCGTCAAAGGTTTCACGCGAGTGGTCGCTAAAACGGGTTCGCTGGTTCAGCGATGCCGCAGCAAGCCAGTCATAAAGCAAAAAGTCCAAAGTGTTTCTTAACGACATAGCTTTTGTAATCTCAATCTATGGATTTAGCTGGAAGTTTGGAGTCGGCGATCTTGTTTTGCATTGCACAAAAATAGTCTGACAAAGTATCAAAGCGCCTGTTACCACCTGCACGCAAATAAGACAGTGCATCCTCAGACTGTTTTAATGCATCCAAGGTCTCGGCATTGGGCCACTTCAATTCAGGCTGCAAAGTGTCTTGCACAACAGGCATCTGAAATTCAGAGCTGGGGAGATGACTCATGGGCCCATCCGATAGTTTCTATAGGCTGCCCCAGCAACATTGCGACCTTGCTCCCGCCTTGTTTTGCCAATTGAGGGTTATTGCGCCACATCTCCACCATGAATTCCCGCGTGTCATCGCAGCGATTTAGCACAGCCAGCAGCACTGGTTGCGTAATAACTTTAGGTAACACGACTGGGCTTTGGTAGTTAGACATTAGGATCCTCGCCACGTTTGATTTTTTTCAATGCAATAATGTCCAATTGATCTTTTGGACGATTGGCAATGCGTTTCATTTCCAGCAGATGGTCAACAGATGCAATCTTGATTTTTCGTCCAAATAGCTCACCATCCACCGCCTCAGCCACTAAACGCTCATAAGAGACATCTGGTCGTACCAAAACGTCAACGATACTGCCGGCTATCGTGGGCTCTCTCAAAGCAAACGCCAGCATTCCTTTTTCGCTATACCAGCGCTCAATTTGCTCCGCATCTTTAAGCGCCTCCATTGACACCGGAATCACAGGAACAAAACCGAGTCCTTTTGCCGCATCAATAAATCGCGTCAGATTTTCATCACTCATAGCCAAGACTAGATCGATGTCATACGTCATACGCATATAGCCATGCAACTGCACAGCCAAACCGCCTACCAAGACAAAGTCAACAGATTGGGTAACGAGCGTATTTAAAAGTTGCGCTGTTTTCATTTTTTCCAGGTCTCAAGGTGACGAAAACAGCAACCCTCATGGAAGTTCACGCACCATTCATTCACTTACTAAATTTGATTTGACCGTACTTTCGCTCTCGGTTAGCCGCCAAGTCAGATGGCGCGAGAAAAATTGCATCTTCAAATTTCCACAGCGTACGGCACCAATTTTCCTGCTCTGGTCCCCCTACCCTTGGTCTCCACTCGATTTGAACACAATACTGTCCGTTTTCAGTCAATTTCCATTCTCCCGAGCCTGATACAGAATTACTTCCACCGCTTGCAGCAACTCTGGATGCAATAAATTTTCCATCAGCGCTATTCTTCCAGCGCCGAATGCCACCTGTACTTCCATTAATTTGCTCCACATCGGCATCACTAACTATGATCAATTTAACTTCATCGACACTTAGCTTTTTACCGTTATCGAACAACGCCCCGCCCAAAATCGTCGACTCAGCGGCTGCCACTGAAAACGAAGCTAGGGAAAGACAGACAGACAGACAGACAGACAGATTTTTCATAAATTTCTCTTTAAAGGTTTACAAAACTTCGAAAATTCCAGCAGCGCCCATGCCGCCGCCAATGCACATCGTCACGCACACGCGCTTGGCACCACGGCGCTTGCCTTCGATGAGGGCGTGGCCGGTGAGGCGCTGGCCGCTGACGCCGTAAGGGTGGCCCACCGCAATGGCACCGCCGTTGACGTTGAGTTTGTCGTCTGGAATGCCCAGCTTGTCGCGGCAGTAAATTACCTGCACTGCGAAGGCTTCATTGAGCTCCCACAAATCGATATCACTGACTTTTAAACCCAAGCGCTTGAGCACTTTGGGGATGGCATACACAGGGCCAATACCCATTTCGTCAGGCTCGCAACCCGCCACGGCAAAGCCAAGAAAGCGACCCAGCGGCTTGAGACCGCGGCGGGCGGCCAGCTCTTCGCTCATCACCACGCAGGCACCCGCGCCATCCGAAAACTGGCTGGCATTGCCAGCCGAAATCAAACCACCGGGCAAGGCGGAGCGCAGGCCGGTGATGCCCTCAAAGGTGGTGCCTTCGCGGATACCCTCGTCTTTGGATACGGTGACTTCTTTAGTCATCAAGCCCATTACCTTGTCGGCCACGCCAGCTTTCACAGTAATCGGTGCAATTTCGGCATCAAACAGGCCTGCGGCCAGCGCTGCCGTGGCACGCTGCTGGCTGCGCGCGCCGTAGTGGTCCATGGCATCGCGGGTGATGCTATAGCGCTTGGCCACTTGCTCGGCGGTTTGCAGCATGTTCCAGTAAATCTCAGGCTTCTTCTTCAGCAGCGCCGGGTCGGTCAGCATGTGGGTGTTGGCCTCTTGCTGCACGCAAGAGATGCTCTCCACGCCACCTGCCACATACACGTCGCCCTCGCCCGCGATGATGCGCTGCGCGGCCAGTGCAATGGTCTGCAGCCCCGATGAGCAAAAACGGTTGACCGTCATGCACGAGGTGGTGATGGGGCAATCCGCCATCAGCGCGATTTGGCGGGCAATGTTCGAACCCGTGGCACCCTCGGGCGTGGCGCAGCCCATGATCACGTCGTCCACCTCGGCGGCATCTATGCCCGCGCGCTGGATGGCGTGCTTGACCGCGTGGCCGCCCAGAGTGGCCCCGTGGGTCATGTTGAAGGCACCCTTCCAGCTCTTGGCCAAGGGGGTGCGGGCGGTGGATACGATTACTGCGGATGTCATGGTGTGGTCCTTTGGTTGTACGCTCCGGAAGCAACGCTAAATGGGGTCAGAGCCCAATTTCGTTTAGCGTGTGTGTCTCCGATAAGATTATTTTCCTGAATTGGGATCTGACCCCATTTAGCTCTTCTCGGACTAGCTCGCTTGGCTGAAGGTTTTACCCTCAGATGCCAAGCGCGCCAGCAGCGGTGCGGGCTTCCAGAAGTTGGCATCGTCATTGGGGTTTTTGGCAAAGCTGTTCATCGCCAAGCACACGTTGAACAGGCCTAGCTGGTCGGCATAGTGCATCGGGCCGCCACGGTAGATAGGGAAGCCATAGCCGGTCAAGTACACCATGTCAATGTCGCCTGCTTTGCTGGCAATGCCC
>JANMTF010000056.1:0-46313 GCA_031390175.1 Polaromonas sp. | reverse complement strand
CAGGCAGTGGGCCCCGTGGACTTGTATGCCCTGGGGCTTGGTGTGTACGGATACGCGGCTGTCCCCCGCGTCGGCCTTGGGCCGACAGCTCCTCCTTTCTCCCGCTACGCCTAACACACCACGCGCCATGGCAGCGGGCGTGGTGGGCGTGCGGCGGTGCACAAGACCCGCTTTCTGGGGGGGGCCAGTGTCTGTACCGGAGGTAGAGCACCCACCATGCTGGCTCGATCAGGTCGGTGGCGCACTTAGCGTAGCGGCATAAAGGGGGAGGCAGCGGCCATAGGCCGCAACGGAGGACAGCCGCGTAGCTAAGTGCGCCGCCGACCTGATCCTGCACAAAACAAGTGCACCCCACGAGCGCACTATCCAAACTCAACTCGATAGCTACGCCCCGACACATCACACAGTCCACAAATAAAAAAAGCCCCACGTCTCGCAACGCAGGGCTTTAGCGGTAGAGGTAAAACGACTTAAGCCGTCTCGCCCAATACGGTCACGCTCACTTCTACCACCACGTCGGTGTGCAGAGCGATGGAGACCTTGCTGTCGCCAACTAGCTTGATCGGGCCGGTGGGCATACGCACTTGGGACTTGAGGACTTTGAAGCCCATCTTGCCCAGTTCTTCAGCGATGTCATGGTTAGTGACGGAGCCAAACAGACGGCCGTCCACACCGGCTTTTTGCGATACCTTGATGGTCTGGCCGTTGAGCTTTTCGCCCTCAGCTTGCGACGCGGCCAACTTGGCAGCAGCAGCTTTCTCCAGCTCTACGCGCTTGGCTTCGAATTCTGCCTTGGCAGATTCGGTAGCGCGGCGGGCTTTGCCTTCGGGGATCAAAAAGTTACGGGCGTAGCCGTCTTTGACCTTGACGATCTCGCCCAGGTTACCCAGGTTGATGACTTTGTCGAGCAGAATGATTTGCATGTTGTTTCTCCTGTGCTCGGCTTAAACGCGGTGCTGGTCGCTGTATGGCGCCAGGGCCAAAAAGCGGGCGCGTTTGATAGCGGTGTTGAGCTGGCGCTGGTAAATAGCGCGGGTGCCGGTGAGGCGGGCGGGGATGATCTTGCCGTTCTCGGCAATAAAGTCGCGCAAAACATCGACATCTTTGTAGTCGATCTCGATCACACCAGTCACGGTGAAGCGGCAAAAGCGCTTGCGCTTGAACAGCAGGTTTTGTGCGGGGCGCTTAGGGCGCTTGTCAGTCTTTTTAAAACGTGATGGTCCGGGCATGGTGGACTCCTAAAAAATTAAATGGATTCAAATGCTTGAATATGAAACAAGGTGCCTTTGGCGTTGCGTGTGCTGCCTAAAAATCCGGTGAAGGTGTGCGTGCTGCCGATGGCCTGTTTGCGGATGACTTCTGCCATCGGCCCAATTGCCACAGTTCGCACACTGACTTTGACTTTGCGCATTTGCCCTGCTTCGACTTGCTCGCTATCGTGCTCAAGCGTCAGGTCTATCGCGGGGATGCCTGCCGGGGTGTAGCGCTGGGCGCTGATCTCGGCAATGCTGGCGGTCAAAATAAGTTTGTTCACACTTCCTGTTGGATGGTTTTAGGTGAGCTACAACGATCAACGCTCTTGGCGTTCTCCGCGATCCTGGCGCTCGCCACGATCAGGGCGGTCGCCGCCACGGTCGCCACCACGGTCTGGGCGGTCACCACGGTCTTGGCTCGCGTACTGCTCTTGCTGTACTTTGCGGGCTTCTTCGCGCTCGACTTGTTTCATCATCGACGATGGGCCGGTTTCGGCGGCTTTCTTGAGCACGGTGAGGTGGCGCAAGACGGCATCGTTGAATTTGAAAGCATGCTCCAGCTCAGCCATCACGGCCTGGTCGGCTTCGATGTTGATGCACAGGTAGTGTGCCTTGGCCAGCTTGTTGATCTGGTACGCCAGTTGGCGGCGGCCCCAGTCTTCCACGCGATGAATTTTGCCACCTGGCGTGGTAATCATGCTCTTGTAACGCTCCAGCATCGCTGGAACTTGCTCGCTTTGGTCCGGATGGATCAGCAAGACGATCTCGTAATGACGCATAAACACTCCTTAAGGATTTTGCCGCAAACCAAGTTCATTTCACTCGGCTACAGCGTTGATAAAAGCTACCCACAGCGTCAGATGTGGTGCAGCAAGGGGGAACCCAGCATTATATGCCAACTGGGGAACCTTTTAGACACCTGATGCCCGACAGCAGCAGCATCGCGCGCGAAAACCAAATCCAATCTGGATTTGGCTGGGATGCTCAAAGCTTCCAAAGGCAAAAAAAGTCAGCATAGAAGACATGAATGTATGGCGCCAATGACCGCGCTCGATACCAACATACTGGTTCGCTTTCTGGTTGAAAACGACGACGCCCAGCTTGCCGCGACCCAAGACGTGACGGCACGATCTAAGCTCTAGCGAATCATTTGCAAGTAAGCTGTTACGACTGCCACTTGCGACTCATCGTTCGCTGTTTCTACAGTGGAACCGTAGGCCACGCGTTCATTGACGCTGTAGAGCTGGCCTGCAAGAGTGGCTACAGCATTGGCTCGCACATCCTCACGAAACCGCCCAAAACGGGCATCGCTGCGTCCGTCAATTTGTTGATCCAGCAAATTGGCCAGTGCTGGGGTGACGCTTTTTAAGACCATGACGTTACGAGGACGAGTTACATAAGCGCCCACCGAGGCACCAGGTTCGGCCCAATTCACGTTTTGGAAACACACCTGAACCTCCTGTGGATTGCCATTGCTATCAAGATAAACATACCGATCAGCAAAACCCTCAGCGCGCCCCTCTGGCAACCGTACACCCGCCGCCAGAAAAAGATCCATCATGGCTGCGCCACACACTTCTGTGCGCCCAGCGCTTGCGCCGTTGATTTGACCTGTGGGAATCGTAGCGCTGTCTCCGGGCGGGCGGCCCACGCCATTGACATAGGCATCGTAGGCCAATTGCCAGCCTTGCACGAAATCATTGGACAAACGGGAGTACGCCGCGTTGCGCTGCAGATCACGACCGATGGCTGCGGCACCGATGATCAGGCCAATCACCAGCAAGGTGATGCTCAGTTCCACCAAGGTAAAGCCTCGCTGACGAGAGCCAAGAAAGGAAAGCCGTTGTTGATTCGACATCACGAACTCCGAAAAAAGTTAAAACCCAATCGCATCAGCCAGCAAAGCGTTTTGGTTGATGCTGATGGCCAAATCCGTCATGGCAGTGGTATTTGAGGCGAAGTCATTCCAAGCATTTTGTGCCGTGGTCAAATTCAACCCCGATAGAACAGTAGATGCAATTGCTGCAACCGTTCCAAGCCCCGCCACCACGGTAGCCGCAATGGACAAGCCAATCTGAAAAGATCTGGCGCCTGCGGAGAGGACGGTATCTCCTGTAGCAGACACAATTTCGCCAGCGCCAGCCACAATGCTCGCTGCGGCAGAAAAGGTACCAGCAAGTGATGCCGCAACATCTGCTTGCGCCAACGCCACCTGAACATCGAGTTGGTCTCGGTAATCGTAGAGCGCGCGCTCAAACATCAAGCCTGATGTGGCCACGTTGAAATGGCCGTGCGAAATGGCAGACAACCCCGCGCCACAAGACAATTGTGAAAACAGCTCCTGGGCAGAAACCCCCGCCACCTGATCATCGTAGGTGGGCGAGCTTGGCCGACTCGATGCCTCAAATGTGGGAAGTGCATTGGTGGCTGAAGCGTTTAATCCATCGAATCGATCACCATTCGCATCAGCATCCAACAAACCCGGCGCAACCACCACAAATGCAACGGGCAGGCGACTCCCTGCCAAATTCACTGCCACACGCCCTGCTCCTGCCGAAGTGAGTTGCGACACGCTGTGAAGAGACAGACAAATATCAATCATATTGACCGATGAACTGCCTGCGCTCGGCGTGGCACAAGACGGATCCACCGATGCGTTGCAACTGGCATTCAAAGGGTTAGTCCAGTCGCCCGAATAGGAATACCCTACCAAGCTCAATGTGGGCGAAGGTGCAGGCGGCGAGCCGGCGTTGGGCGCTTCGCCGTTAGTAGGACGCGGGCTAGGCGTTGCGGTACGCAGCACTTGCATACGATCACGCAAAGTAGCCAAATCTTTATCGGTGCTCGGGTTTACCGTCGCATCACGGTACACGCCATACTTAAGCTGACCCAGCTCGGGGCCGCTCATTCCGAGAGTTTTCCAAGGCAGAAAACCAACCGCATGAGGCGCGGCAGAAGTGCCGCAAGACTCCATACCCAGCGCATCCGCCGATGGGCAAGGCAAGCGATAGTTAGCATACAAAAAGCCCGTAACGGCATTTCTCGCTTGCTGCTGCAAGCTACTTTGCACCACCTGCGCACGCGCACCGAAGCTTTGCTGCCAATACAACGTAGCGCCAATCAGAATAATTCCAAGTGCCGTTAATACAACGGCAATTTCTATCAAAGAATAGCCTTGCGTGTGCTTTTTCATGGATTGAGGCCTTTCTGATCGACCAAAATCGCGCGGTCTAAAGCGGCTTGAGCCTGTTGATAGACCGTCGTGACATAAGTATTCGTTGCATCGCGCTTGGCTTTGGCATCAACGAATGCTTGCCTAGCGTTATCCAAATCAGTTGCGGCCATCACAACTTGGACAGTAGCAGCCGCCACCTGTATGGCTGCTATCACTATTTGAGGTGCTGTAATGCCTTCTGTGTTGGCGGCTGACGCAATCCCAATCACCTCCGCCGTGACGCCTAAAGCAAGTCCCAGTGCTGCCATAGCAACGCCCAGCTCGGCGTCTTGCACCCCATCGCTGGCCGTCTCTACATCGGTATCCACCAAGATCCAGTGCTGCTGAATCAATCGAATGTGGTTGTAGGCCGCAAAAGCAGCTTGCGCTGAAGACAAGGCATCGGCCAAACGCTTGGTGCAGCCGACTTTAGCCAGCAGCTCTGAGCCGCCTACGGCAATCACCCAATCGTCGTAATCTACACTTTGAATGCGAGATGGCGAATCAACAAAGGGGGCTGCGCCAGCGGTTCTAGCATCCGCATTGCTCCCAGCGTAAACACCATCTAACCCCGGATGCGCTAAGGCATAGGCTACCGATTCAGTGCCCGCAGCATTACCAATCACCAAGCCACCCGATGTGCGGCCGCCCGCCCATTGGCGCAGGCCATGGCACCAATCCAATCCATTGACTGATGGACGGCGCGCGGCGGCAGCCGTGATGGAAGCCACGTAGCTTGTGCCGGCGCTGATGGGCGCTGTCGAATTCGCCACTGGGGTCACACTGAACCCCGGTGAAGTGGGGATATCGGCAAAGGTCTGATTCAAATCAGGCGAAATTGCAGCGGCAGGCAAAGCAGCCAAATCGACCGAGCCCGCGCCGGTGGCGCGTGCTGCGCCGTAGCGCACTGCTGCGAATCGGCTGGCGAGGCCTAAGGTTTTCCAAGGAAGCTCGGTCGCCGTGGCAGAGGCACAATTTTCCGTGCCCGCTCCCACATCAGCTGCGCAAGGCAGGCGATGCGAGCGCAACACAAATGCTTCAATGCTTTGCTGCGCCTCAGAAATATCTCTCGCAATGGCAGCCCGATCTGCTGGAATGCGGCTCGCATCAATCCAACGCATGATCAGCAAGCCAATCACACCTGATATTGCCAGCGCTACAGACAGCTCAACCAGCGAAAAGCCAAGCGCTCTTTTGGCAACAGGCCGAAACTTAAACCACTTGGCCATCATCTCGATCCCCCTTTTCGATCAACGACCTCGATAATCTGCTGCGCGAAAGACGGACTAAACGGACTGTTGTTGCGGGTGGTAGTGGTGCAAGTGGGTAATGGCGTGAGTGCAGTTGCTGTCTCCGCTGCTAACTCATCACGCCTAGTCTGTAGGTCTGTGATCATATTGCTGTAAGCGGTAATCTCTGACTCCAGAGCCGTAATCTTTCTTTGGATTTTTTCCGGCTTAGAAAATACACTGTCCGCCGCAGGAGCGGATCGGCCATTGTCACCACCAAATCCTACAAGTGCGATAAGCTTTGCTCGCACGTCGCCATACGTTGATACGGTGGTCGTACCGCACGCTAAAGGCCCGCCTGCAACTCCGGTAGTGCATGACACGACAAAGCTCGGGCTTGACAGAGGCGGGTAGAAAATCGTGTAGTTACCAGCACTTTTCAACAACAAATTATCGTAGGCACTAGTGTAGTTATTGGCGCTTGTTGTGCGATTGTTGTCTGCGATGGTTAGAGAAGCTTGCGCCACACTCAGAGCTGCGGTAGCGTCAGTGAGCTCCACTTGCGCGCCATCTCTCAAATCAGCGAGTGTCGGCGTGGATCCTGTGGGTGGGCCTTGGTTCTTTAGAATCAGGAGATCTGCGAACAGCAAGTTGTAGGTTTTCGCGGCAGCATCTATGTCTGCCTGAGATGCACCTGAACTTCGAAGATTGGCCAGCGTCACGGAAGCTGCATCAACAGCAGTTTGGGTAGAAATTGTAAATGCGGCTCGGTTATCCAACATGTTTTGGTATTTGGCCAAATTTGCGGTTGCATTGATGGTCTTCGTTTGAGCAGCATCCACTGTTGCCTGCGCATACGCGTAATCTGTTTGTAATGGAAGCAAGTTATCTCCCAGACTGACCACCATATTTATATCGCCATCAATGGTCGACGTGGCGGGCGCTGTATTGTTACGTGCAGCTGCAACCAGTTGGTTGATCGCATTTTGCCTGGCTACTTGCGCCTGAGCCAGCTCTATTCGAGCTGCAGCCAAGTCGATTTGCGCTATCGTGCGGGTATTGGTAGCTTGTGTGATTTGCGCATTAAAGGAATCAATAGCAGCTGTGCTTTGCGCTGTAAGAGACGCTGTGGTGGTATCCCCAGGAGGGAGGCAAGCTACTGCTGAGGTGAGAGTAGATATCGTTGACGCATCGCTTCCAGAGGCCATTGCTTTCGTTTTGGCTTTTTCTGCCATGACGATAGCCGCAATCGATCCACCAATTGAAACGGCGTTCAACCCGATCACACCGCCACCAATGGCAGCAGCCCCCGCATGAACACCAATTGCTGCGCAAGCGTTCACAGCAAAGCCCAAGGTTGCAGCACAAATCGCGGCATCCACGCCAGCATTACCAGCATTAGAAGCGATGCCCACCCCCGTCTGCACGATAGCGACGCCCGCCAAAACAGCTGAGACTGCTGCCCAAGCAACGGCTGTGTTCGCACTATCGATGTTCTCATCGCGCATACCCCGAACGACGGTGACGAGGTCGTGCGCAAGTGCCACACTGTCGATGGAATTATTGAGAGTGTCGCAATTGAAGGCAGTAGCTAAGGAACTAAACGAACGCTCGCTCACCACGTCGTCGTAGCTGCTCAGTAAGGATCCTCGATCGGCGGGCTCAAAGGCAGGTGTACTATTTAATGCATTAACACCATCAAAGAGGTTGCCGTCGCCGTCTTTGTCTTCTAAGCCTGGATGCGCTAAAGCGAAAGCGACTAAACGCCCCGGGGAACTAGCTACCGAAGCATAGCCAGCGTTGTATGTTTGTGATCTACCCTGCGCCAAACGTGCGCAAAAATCTGACAAGGTACGAATTGGCGCGCTGGAATAACTGGTGTCTCGCATAGCCAGCGAGTTACCGCTGTATTCCACGGGTCGCCAAGCGTCAGAGGCCACAGAAGCTAAATCAAAATCCGAGCCACCGCGCTGAACGATATAACGTAGCTGTTTGACGCTCACACCAGGATCGATCCCAGAAACGATCAAGGTTTGCGCTGGAAACCAGCCCTTTTGCGCCGGTGTAGTACAGTCTTCCAAGCCGCCCGGCACCGCTGCAGGGCATGGCAAACGATAATTTACAGTCGCATAAGAGATGAGCGCTGTTTCGGCTTGTGCGAGTTGGGTTTGCTCTTGCCTGGTGGCTTCTTCAGCGCTACGTACCCGCCACTGTAAAAAACCAGCAAGTAACAAGCTGCTGAAGACGGCAATGATCAGCATCACCTCAATCATACCGATGCCGTGTTGCAGCGAAGGCCACGCCTTCGTGCGCATCACGCTTTGATTCAAACTTCGAACATGCGTATGTAGATATTTCATCTTAACGCCCCATAGCGCCGCCTGAAGCCTGCCTGACAAGATCGTATATGGGAAATAGCAAGGCAACTATCAGAAATATAAACATGCCACCAGCAATCAATATCAACAGTGGCTTCAGAATTTCTGAAAGAGTTTTAACCAAAACATCCAAACGTTTTTTGTATTCCTCGGCCAGTTGATCCAGCTGCTGATCAATAGAACCTGACTCTTCACCAATCGAAATCATACGCACCACCATAGATGGGAAGCCTCCCACCCGGCGCATAGCGGCTCCGATGCCTTCACCACGCGCGACACCATCGCGAATTCTCAGCAGACGGGCACGGTAATACTGATCTGTCGTTGTACGTGCCAAAATATCGATGCTACTGATGAAATCAATGCCTGCTTTGACCAAAATCGAAAGATGCTCAGTCATAAACGCCATGCCAGAAGCGGTAGCGATTTTTCCAGTGACAGGCAAAGCATGTAAGCCTTCATGAACTTTTCGCCGGAAATTGGGAATTCGGTTGTAAGCCGCGATCACGATCACGATTAAAAGAACAAATAGAAAAGCTGATAAAAAAAGATAATTAACCAAAACATCAGAAACTGAAATCAACCATTTGGTCAATGGCGGGAGCTTGGCGTTCATTTGCTTGAAAAGCAATGCCATGTTAGGAACCACGTAATAAAGCCAAAACAGCCCAACACCAAAAATTGTCATCATTACGATGATGGGGTAAATCAGTGCCGTCGTGATGTCTCTACGAATCGCAGTGAGTCGCTCAATATGCGATGCAGACTCAATCAGCATTTTGGACATTTCACCAGAACGATCACCAATATCGGCCAGATTGCGCACGGCCTCGGGGAAAATGTCTGGATGTCGCTCAAAAGATTGTGGGATTCGCATGCCCGCTACCAAATCCTCTGATACGTTGCGAGCAATTGCGACAACACCCGAGCTACCTGAAGTGTCTTCTGCCAAAGTATTTACGGCCTCGATTGCAGGAACGCCTGCTCTCAACATCACTCCCGTATCGCGAAGAAAACCTGCAAGATCTTCTGCCTGCACATTTTTCCTAAATAGTTTGTGTGGCGACTCATAGATAACCAAAAGCCAGGAAGGCAGACGCTTCAACGCAATGACTGTGCCTGCGGTGCGTGTCTCAAGGCGAAGCCGAATTGAGTGTTCACGCTCCACCACTGCTTTCATGAAACCAGAATCGATTTTGCCGTGAGGCAAAAGCACTCGATAGAAGTACAAATTCAGTGGCGCGTTCATTCTGCAGTCAATCCAATTTCACGATCAATTTCATCGATCGTGGTCTCGCCCTGCAGCACACGGTGCAGCGCCACCTGCTGCATCGTACGCAGACCGCCTTTGTCAGCAAGTGAACGCATCTGCGCGCGCGGGACTTCACTTGCTATGGCGTCGGCAATATCGCGAGTAATGATCAAAATTTCATACACAGGAATGCGACCGCGGTAGCCCGTACCAGCACAGTGGCTACAGCCTGTACCGAACTGTACCGTTCGGCCACCCTCCCCACCAAGCCACTTGCTTTCACCAGGTGTTGCCTCACGGCTGGCTTTACAAAAGGTGCAAATTTTTCTAACCAATCTTTGATTGATCACAGCAGACAGATTTTCAGCAACCGTCTCAGCCTCCACATTGAGCAAACGAAGCCGCGGAACTACCCCAAAGATGCTGCCAATATGCAAGCTAGACAAGACCAGATGTCCCGTTGAGGAGGCATCCATCGCAGTACGCGCAGTTTCTGCATCTCGCACCTCGCCAATCAGAAGAACATCTGGGTCATGGCGCAGAAAATGCCGCATTGCACCAGCAAAGTCATAGCCCGCTTTTCGATTCACTTGCGTTTGACAGACCGCTGGAATTCGATACTCAACAGGGTCTTCCACTGTCAATACATTTCGCTCAACCAGAGACTGCATGCGCAATGCAGCATGCAAAGTCGTACTCTTGCCCGAGCCCGTAGGACCAGTGACCAAAATCAATCCGTGAGATCTCGAAAAAACATCTTTGAGCGCAGAGATGTCCTGAGGCAAAAACCCAAGATCTTCGAAACGATCCAAGTTGCTTTTTTCGGCCAGCAAGCGAAGTGCCATTCGCTCACCATATTGCGAAATCATGGTGGACACACGAATGGTGTAGCTGGCATCTAAGACTTTGAGGTTCAAACTACCATCTTGGGGCAACCTTTGTTCACTGGCATCCATCTCTGCCTGCAATTTAATATAGGCTAATAAGCGATCTAGTGAGATCGGCATCGCAAACATCGGGCGAAGCATGCCATCAACCCTGAATAAAATACTACGGCTATCAGCTGTGGGGGCGATGTGAATATCTGTAGCCTGATCGCGAACAGCCAAATGCATCAGCAATTCAAGTAGCTTCGCTGGACTGTACGCGTGATCACTATCGGCAGCCAAACGACGCACTTCAGCTTCTATCAATTCATGCGTCGGGTGATTCTGAAAATAGAAAAATTGCTGAATGGCATCATTGACGGCGAAAAAATCGCCTTGCCAAAAAACCGCATCCAAACCCACGCGTTTTTTGACAATTTCGGCCACCACTTCTGGTTCGGCATCACCAAGAAGCACGCGAACCGCGTTTTGTTCACGCCTAATCGGTAGAAAATTGTACGACGCACAGAGATTTCTATTGAATGCGTCGGTGACATCTGCGGAAACAGAGAATTCATTGACGAACTCAATTCCACGTTGTCGTGCAAGCATTCTGGCCAAATCTTTAGGACTGAGAAAACCCAAATCGACTAACATGGCGCCTAATTTTTTGCGCTCAACCCCCTGCTTTTGACGGGAGTATTTGACAGCCGCCTCTGAGACGAGACCAGCTTGAATGAGCATTTGGCTCAGACTGGAAGTTGATGTGTTTGTGCTACCTGTTGTCATGCGGTGCTCGTTTAATTCATGTAAGCATTTTTCAAAATAAGAATGGTCAGCGGATCAAGCCTTCCACTTACTTTGATCTCAAGATGTCTTTGCATCACTGCGATGGCATTTTCAGTTTGCGATCCCATCAAGCCATCAACTTGGTCAGAGGCAAGGGAACCAAAATTACTCAAGGCAATTTGATATCGAGCAACTTCCTTGCCTGCTGGAAAAAATAATTCGCTTGAACTGGTCTGCCAGGCGATGGTCACACCAGTGCGATCGAGATCGGAACAAGCCTCAACCACGCCAATCAATTTACCTTGCAATATGTCCCAAGTGTTTGCAGGGATGAAGGCCTTATACATCGTGTAGCCAGTCGATAGCAGCCCCTGCACTGGGAAAGTGACGTTGCATTTTGAGAGCGCACCAATTGCAGTTGGCTGCAAGCCGGATGCTGGGGGTGCAACCACAGGCGTCATCGTAGAAGGTATTGAAGCTTCAATGACGACGTTTCGTTGCTCCTGGGCAGGTTTTCCAGTCATAGCCGTCGTCTGAGCAGGGATCAACGGTTCGCCTCTAGCGCTATAGGATTGAACCAGGCGAGATTCACTGACTATGGGCCAAGCCAATAAGCCTGAGATCACAAAAAGCGAAAAAACCGCAGATACCAGCGCAACCCGTTGAATCCTCGGTGCCACTTGGGTCGGTACGGTACGATAAGAATGAAGCGTCTTTGACTTGGACTGATGCGACATCACCAAGCCCGCATCATTCACTGCAGCTCGAATCAGTTCTGAGTCAATAACTTTGCTACTTTTGAGCATCAAGCCATACAAGCAGCGATCCAGTACGGTATGGATCAAGCGCGGAATACCACCTGTAGCAGCCCATAATTTTTGCAGAGCTTGAGGCTCCAGGCCAATGACCTTATCTTTTGGTTCAGCCATACTCAAACGAAAGCGCACATAATCACCCATCTCCACAAGCGTCAAAGGATGAAGCCGCACCTGCTTGCATAGGCGACTTCTGAGCTGCCGCATGTTGTGAGCCGCTAAAGTGTCCTCCAGTTCTGGTTGACCGACGAGCAAGATTTGAACAAGTTTTTCCTGATCAGTTTCAAGGTTGCTAAGCAATCGAATCATTTCAAGAGATGAAGTAGACAAATTTTGCGCGTCGTCTATCACGACGCAGCAGGTTCCACCCAGCTCATGCTTGTTGATCAAAAAAATATTGAGCGATTTCAAATCGTCGTACAAATCACCAGTCGGCACAAGATCAAAATCAGACAAAATAGCCCGTAGCAATTCCGGGCCTTGAAGAAAAGTATTCACCACAAGAGCAAAATGAACATTCTGTGGTTGCAAGTGCGCAATCAAACGCCGCACCAATGTACTTTTACCCAAACCGATTTCTGCAGTCAGAAGAAAAAATCCTTTGCGCGCCAAAATACAATGTTCAAGCTCTATGATTTGTTGCTCAAGAAAAGGGGTGAGAAAATAACTGTCTGCATCAGGCGTATACGGAAATGGATTACGTTGTAAACCCAAAGATTGAACATGAAAGGGTAGAGCGGTGGCCGACATGATTATTTGACCAGATTGTTCGATGCAGCAGTTCTGCGATCAATCGACTGCATAACGCTCAACGCATGTTCATCAGACGGGATTTTGGTTAGTATTTTTCGATAAACTGCACCTGCACTATCAAGATTTCCTTGATGAAAATCAAGCCAGCCTTCAGCACGCATTCTGGAAATGGAGGTCACGGGTAAGGCAACTTGAATGTTAATGAGGTGCTTTGCAGCCGCCGTCAGGTTTCCTTTAGAAATTTCTCGGTTCATAAGATCGAATTGATCGGCTAAATTACCGGATTCAGCAGCAGATAATGTTTGAACCGTTTGCACGCTTGCACCTGCAACGATCTGAGTTTTGGTACCTGTCGATGTTTGTGCTGTTGCGAGGGTAAGTGTAGGGGTAGGGGCAGTTACTTTCGTATCATCAGAGACGCCATTGGGTGATGCAACTGATGCCTTTGACGCCACAAGTGCCACTTCGTGAATGGCGCTACGCTTTGCGATCTCTGACGATTGAACAGCAGCCTTCTCACGGGAAATTGCTACCCGAGTTGGGAGGTAATTGGCTTTTTTGCCTCCATCTGAGGCGAAGTTTTGACTGTCGTGATCCAATTGTGTAGATGCAATTTTTTGATCTCCACGGTCAATTTCAATGACTTGTTTTTTCGCTGGTTGAACTACCTTGACGGTTTCAAGCGGCTGTGGCATTGAATTTACAGAGATAGCAGCAATGGTGTTGCGACTTACTGAAGCTTGAGCCCCTATTCCATCTGTGTTTGCAAGAGCCGAATTAGTGTGCTGTAGACTCATTGACTGCTTGGAGCTCTGGTTGTCAACTGGCATCTGCCTGAGATAGAAAAAAGCAGATGCGATGATCGCCCCTACAAGCGCGGCACCACCCATCCAACCCAACCATTTAATCGAGGACTTTGACGGCTTAGCTTCGGTAATTTGGGCAGTTGGCACTTGACCGGCGTGCTTCAGCAGAGTCGCCTGTGCCGACCCACGCCGCAATGCTTCATACATCAAACTCACAATACCCGCACCCGAAGAACAACAATCAGCTCGCGGTTTATTTGGCTGGAAGCCTCTTTGGAGCCGAGCTTGCCAAAAAACGGAATATCCGATAAGCCAGGTAGGCCCCGATTGCTGTTGCTGATTTTCTGGTCAATCAATCCACCAACCACCACCACATCACCGTCGCCCACATTCAAAGTGGTTGACAAAGACTTATAGGCGACTTGCGGCAATGTGACACTGTTGCTTGAATTCACAGCCACCAGGGCGAGGCTTTGTGGATCAACCTCGCTTTGTACTGGGTTAATCATCAACTCTATGCGACCATCCTCCCTCATCAACGGAAGCACACCCACCATCACACCAGAAAAAACAGAATCGGTCTGTACATCAGATGTGGTCGTGGTAGCACCGCCACCTGGATTTGCTTGAGAAGAACTCGATCTCGCGACGTAACGCTGACTTGTACCCACAGACAACATTGCGGGCGTGTTGTTTCGCACTTGGATATTGGGATTCGATAAGACCTTGAGTGTTCCAAATGTCCTCAGCGCGTTCAATATGGCGAAGCCGCTGCGATCTTGGTGTCCTATAAATCCAGACGCACCTTGCCCATCTGGCGTGAGAAGTTTTGCTGGGATCGTTAAGCTCGCTGGCGACAATGCTCGAGCACCCAAAGCACTTGTTGTGCCAGCTAACGAGCCAGCATTTGCACCAAATCCGAAAGCTACGTTGTTACGTAGTGCTTCCCAATCGATGCCCAACTGATACCCATCGTTGAGTTGCACGTCAATCAGTTGCGCCTCAATATAGACCTGCTTGGTCAACATGTCCTGTGCGCGCTTGATCAGGTTCTCGACTGACCGCATTTGCGAGGGGCGAGCTTTGACAAACAATGTACCCGTGGTGCGATTGAGCGTAAAGGTCTGTTGTTGGTTGGATTGCACCGTAGCCACTGGTGCGACAGGCTGCCCCGGCCGCGCTGCGTTGGCCTGCTGTGCGTTATCCAGCGGCGGTTTGCTTTCGCCAAGAATCAGCCTCAGATTGGATTCCAACTCGGTGAATGGATCAGCACGAATAACGCTGGAACTATTGATAGACAAATTACCTGAAATAGCTGAAGAGCCTGCACCTGAGTTGGCACCAAATACATTTCCGCCTGAGCTGGCTGCCATTTGACTCGTCACATTAAGAAAACTCAACGAGAAGAATTTCTCCTCATTCAAACTGACCCGCAGTGTTTGATTGCGAATCTCACCCGTAACATCATAGCTTTTCAAAACCTCGTTGAAAGCATCGCGTAGTGATATATCGCGCAAGTACATGTCTGTTTGTGAACCAAGCTGAACCACTGCGGGTTCGACAATCAGGTTGACCTTGGCAGCATCTGAAAATACCGCCAGGATTTGGCTAATGCTGGCATTGGAGATTGCAATGCTGACATTTTTGCCCTCCAAAGGATCAAAAACAGGTGGCTTGGGTTCTTCGGTTTTTTTGGCAGCTGCCAGCTGGCGCAGTTGACTTTGAATCTCCATTTGCTGCGTCAACAAACGCTTGGACTCAGCCGCCAACACCTCCTGCATTCGCTGTACGGGCTGAGGGTCGGACTCAGGCAGGTGGTGCTGCGCGTTGTTCAATGGCTTGGATCCGCAGCCCATAATAAGCATGCCCGTGGCAGCAATAGCGGAGAGTCGGAAGAATGGAAGATTCGATATGTTGCGGTTCATTTTTTTCATGCTGGCAATCTTAAAAAAGAGAAATCATCTGAGTCGTCATGGTTATTTGCGCTGCATTTGCGAGAGCCAACCAGCCAGCTGAAGCGGCGTATCGGCAAACACGAGATCATCGAGTAGATTGGTGATCGCAGATTGCGGATGGGTCGCGCACAAACCATTCAGTATGTGTGGGCCATCGAGCCGATTGCCATCGTTGTTCGCATCTGCCAAGGGAAAAACGATCCAGTAGGCCGCAGTATTGACCCGATTGGTATCGCAATCAACAGCACCTGCAGCCGCGTCGTTACCCGTCAGGAACGGGCGACTGCCATCAGGACTAGTGGTACCAACAAGCGATAATGCAGCCATCAAATCGGTACTCTGCATGTAACCTGGATCGCCCGCTGAATCGCCTGTTCTTTCGAGTGAGATCGCCAAATCGGTATCCAGCTTCGGATCGGCGTTGGAAAGCCGGTACACGGCATACATTCCAAATAGCTCATCCACAGGTAGCTCCAAGCCTAATGTGCGGTAGGGCACAAAGCCAGTTTGCTGTACAGCCGCAGAACACGCACCAGTGGCATCCCTGGCTTCGTATCCATTCTTGTCGATCGCAGGGCAAGGTAGGCGATTATTCTTAAACGCATACACACGAACAGCATTCTGAACAAAATCAGCGGTACTTTTAGCGCTCGTCCTTTTTTGGGCATCATTCGTAGCGATCAATGCTGTCGATGCTGAAAAAATTAGTAATCCGATGATTGCCAAAGTAATCGATACTTCGATAAATGTGATGCCACGCTGTTGACACCGCATGCGACCCGACATACGACCAGAAGCAATCATCTTTGCTCCTTCAACTTGCTTTCGGCAAATTTCCTCGTGGCCGTCGCCGCTGCTTGAATTTTGGATTGGATTTCGGTAATTTCAGCCAATATGCCTTGCTGGCGCTCTTTGTCTGCTTTTTTAGCAATGGGATTCAAGGTCGCCAATTCTTTGGTCAGCGCCTGCAGGCGATAACCATATTCGTAAGTTCTACTTGCCAAAATTATTTGCTGCTTGCTTTGTTCATCTGGCAGTGTCGACTCAATTTTTTTAAATGCAGCCCGCACCTCCTCAGGCTTGGATTTGTCGGCATTCATGAGCAAGTTTGATAACTCTTGCATGGCTTGACGGCGATCTTGGCGCACTTTAGCCTCTGCCGCTTTTCCAGCCGACACCGGACTGGCTGTCGATCTGTTTTGAATCGACAAGGTCGGAGAGGCAGCATTGGGACTGGTCACTGCATTGGGACTGATTACTGGATTGCTCGCCACACCCAATGCGCCACCGGACTGAGGGGCGGACGATGGAGCAAGTTGCTTACTTGGCGCATCGGCAGCAGTCGCACTTTTAGATGGGGTGAGATTCGATTGCAGACTCAGTACATACACCAAAGTGCCCAGTAATCCTGCAGCGATTGCAAGGCCGACTCCAACCAGCAAAGGGCTTCGCATCAATCGCTCCGCTTTTCACGCGAGGGCGGATGTACACCCAGTACGCGCAGTCGATCCAAAGGAACCCTTAACTCGACTTCTTCATTTTCTTTGGACAGAGTAATCAAATCCATAGCGATGCTCTTGACCACATATCCGCTGGCCAATTTGTCGGATACGCCCACGATACTGCCATCAATCATGGCTTTTCCTGATTTACCTGTTTGAATCACCACATTGACAACTGGTAGTGCGATTGCTTTACCTGTTTGAACCACCGCATTGACAACTGGTAGTGCGATTGCTTTTTCTGCCGATTGAGCCACTGCAATCGTCTTAAAGTTTACAGGCATATTTTTTGCAGAAATCGTATGCGGTAGACCAGATCTAGGAACTGCCAATTGATTGCTTGTCTTCTCGAGTTTCTCTCCATAAGAACCAGCAAACAATGTTTTGCCAGATGGTCCAAAAGCCATAGGGGCGTTGCGAGATGTCGCTACCGCCGGTGAATCCGCCACAGCAGCAGATTGCGCTTTGGTGATCTGATCAAACACCGCTAGACCAGTACCGAGCATTTTGTAGCCTTCGAGCATGGCCGGATCAACGACTGCCAATGCTTGCACGTTACTTGGGTTGATCTTCTTATTAGCCAGAGCCGATTGGCGAGCCACGCCAACAGTGCCCACCAGTAACACAGCAACAGCGATTGCGTTAAGTATCAAAGAAAGGTATTTTTTTGACATATTTAAGCGCCCTTGCTCGCTTGAATGCGTGGCCTTAAGATGTATGAAAATGAGCCGATGTTGGCACTTGTCGATTGAACAACTTGGGCATCCCATCCCTGGGTTCGCAGACCAGCCAAAAATTGCGCCAATTCCTGATTGGCACCTGCCGATACTGTGCCCTCAACGCGATAAGTGGACACACCCGCAGATTTCACAAACTGAACGCGTTGAATACGTATTTGCTCGCCCGCACTAGCACGCAACAGCGTGAGCATTCGAGCAGGATCGAAGAGCGCAGCATTACTTAACTGTGCGGCGAAGCTCAATTCAGGGTCTTCTACTATAGAAACACCTAGCCCTGCAACGGCGTTTGCTCTTTGAGTCAATGTCTCAGCGTTTGCTTTTGCCTGGATATTCGATAGCGCTTGATCGGATACTTTTGTTTTGACATACACACCAATTCCACCCACTACCAAACAAGCTACCGCAGTGACCGCAGCGATGGGCATCACGAAGCTTTCGCTGAGCCAAGCCAATTTACTCAGCCCTGGAACGCTGAAGTTGCGAACAAAAAATTGTCTGGTGAGCTGGTAAAGGCTGCTGGATAAAGAATCCTTGGTATCCAGATGATATTGGCGCGGCTTAATCACTTGAACTTTTAGATGAAGTGCATTGCCTACTGCATGCGCAGTAGCCAGCTCAGAATCTAGATCCGTGGATCGAATCACCATCCATTCGATCCGCTCGTTTTTATTGATCCAGCTTTGGACAGGAAGCTGATCGCCCAATGAGCGGGAAATCACGCCAATATCACCCGAGCCCTCACCAAGCATCGTCACCTGCGCGAAATGCAGGCTGTCGTCATATTCTGAGTAAATGAAGATTTGCTTTTCCAGCAAAAACGCTGAGACGGCAGATGTCTTCGAATTGGATTTGCTTTTTTGACCATCAGCCCCCAATCTGGAGTTCGTCGAATCACTTCGTTTGCCCTCAGAGTAGAACGTACTTTCCGGCTCCGATGCGCCCTGTCTGGAGTCCATCACAGTATCGGACGACCCCGCGATGATAGACTGGCTTGAGCGGTTGCGCCGAATCAATAGCGAAGTCAAGGGAACCAGCAGGCAATGATCCACTTGGCGAGTCGCCCAACTCTGAAGCTCTTGCCAGCTATTGAGCATTACGGCGGTGTAGAAAGCCTCGACGCTATCCACATGACTTTTAGTTTGGTGGATAAACACCTTTAACTCACCCTCAACGATGCCCGTGGTACGCACTTCTTTTTCCACCATTGCCGTGGCATAAGTCGCTTTGCCACGGAAAGAGAGCACACCTGATTGAGCATTCGCAAAATCGAAATACACAACCGTAGATCCCTGGAGTGCACTCCAAGGAAGAATTTCACTGCAATGATCGTTTTTAATCAACAACCATGAAGTCTTGGTAACGATGAGAATCTGATCAGGCTTCATTTTTTCTGTAGTGGAAAGTGAATCACACCAGTTAGCTGGAGATTGAAACCACGGTCTTGGACACTTGGTGAATTGAATAAGCCTTCGCCCGCTTGAATCACCTGCACATCAAAGCTGTCTGCCACAAACCATTGAGCGCCATTTGCACCTGATATCTGAGCCATAGTTGATTCGGCAGCCGAGCGGGACATCGGACTCGAGGGCAATTGCAACGACCGGCTTCCCCAATGGCGTTGATCAATCTCAGCAGCCTTGATTTGATTGACAAGGTTCTTACGCTGATTTGCCAGATTCTGGCGTTGTTCGATCAAGGGCTTTTGGCTTTCCAATTGAGCAGCCTGTGCGAGATATTGATTTGTTTGAGTACGCACATGAGCCAGGCGAGTCGTTTGATCGTGCGTCCACCATACCAGCAGCGCCAATAGCGCTGTCAGTACGACCAATGCAAGCAGACGAATCTTTCGAGCGGCTTGCATTACTGATCCATGGACCATTGCGCAGTCAGCAGAACGACGCGATCTTCATCGTATTGACGACCTGCATTGGTGGCTGCATTAGGATTGGCCGCACCAGTAGCCACAGCATCAGCTCCAGATTGGCCGTTACCCGCGATATTGCTCGCGATGGTATTGTTGGCCTCCCATTGCGAGCCTGGAGCATTGGCTTGAACGGCTTGGGTATGTGCTGCACGATCCTGAATACGGAAACGACCTTCGCGAGAATCCGGTTTGCCGTCGATCATTTGATCCATGTAGCGAGCCAGATCCGGAGTGAGGCCGCGAATGACCATCACATTGCCTGCTCCACTTGTTGTGCCTGCAGGATTCCACTGAAAACACACCTGAATTTCTGTCGGATTGCCATTAGTGTCTTGATAGACATAACGGTCTTCATGGCCTTCGCTACGGCCAGGTGGAAGACGCACGCCGTGACGGGTCATCAGTGCACGCAAGGTTTGATTGGCCAGGTTCGTATCACCCGTGCCCACCTGTCCAGCAGCATAGCCCTGACCTTCGCAGATTTTGAAACCTCGGCTGCCTGCAAAATTTTCAGGAATACCAGCTGTCGTAGATTGGCCAGCGCGTGCGCAAGCATTGGTACCACCAAACGTTGTCTCGGCACCGTTGACCATGTAGGTGGGGGCTTGCTGACAGTCACCTGCTACGGTGCCGGTTCGCTGATAGTATTGGTCGTAAGCCATTTTCCATTGCGTGAGAAATTTGTTAGCCACTTTGCTGTATTCGGCATTGCGCTGAACATCTTTTGCGACGGCAATAGCGCCAATGATCAAGCCAATGATGGCCAGAACGATCGTCAATTCGATCAGGGTAAAGCCTTTTGCGGCACGACGGGTGGGATGCATGATCTGTCTCCTCAAGGTTAAATTTATTGATTCATACGATAGACGGCGACAACCGTGACCACTTGGTCTTCGTCTAGCCTGGTGTTGTTTCCGGCAGCAGTTGCCACCGAAGCGATGCTGTCATCGTTAGTTCGATTCCATTGCACACCAGGCGCATTCGGTGTGCCATTGACCACACCCTGCAGGCGGAAGCGGCCTTCTTGGGCATCCGGCTTGCCATCCACCATTTGATCGAGGGATCGCGCTAAATCCGGTGTTAAGCCAGACAAAATCATCACGTTGCCTGCACCAGCAGGAGAGCTTGGATTGTTCCATTGGAAGCAAATCTGAACCTCTTGTGGGTTGCCGTTGGAGTCTAAATACACATAACGGTCTTCTGAACCCTCGGCTCGGCCAGGCGGCATACGAATCCCGGTTGCTGTCATGAGAATGCGCAGAGAGTCTAAGTTGCCCGTGCGAGCAGTCATATTAGGGCCTGGTGCGCCCGAGCAAATACGGCCAGGTGCAGGCGCAGCCGTCATGTCACCGCCCGAAATCACACCTGTAGCGGTATAGTTCCCACCATTGACCATGATCCGCGGAGCAGTCTGGCTGTCGCCGACCACCACACCCGTACGTTGGTAGTACTGGTTGTAAGCCTGCTCCCATTGATCGACGAATTTGTTTTTGATTTTTGTGTATTCAGCATTGCGTTGAACATCCTTACCAATGGCCATGGCACCGATGATGAGGCCGATAACAGCCAAAACAACGGCCAATTCCACTAGCGTGAAGCCAGCCGCACGTCGCGCGCCGCCTCGAAAACTGGGTCTTGAGTAAATTGATTTCATGGTTTCCTCGTTAATGAATGGGTTTGAGCGCTTTTCCGTTACCAGTCAGCAAGACAATCTCTTACTCAAATGCCCGTTAACTTTCAAAATTATTAATTTGCTAACTAAGTGTTGCAATTGTGGATGTCTTGTAAGCAGTTGAAAATAGCTCAAACAGACTAGTAAGCAACACTTTAAATAGCACAAATTTGTAGTACCAAACACATTAGAGTAGTACTAAAACACTAATTATTAACAGATCGGACGTGTGCTGGCGACCAGTCAATATAAAAAGGCCGCAACCCTGCAGCGATGCCGCTGTGACTGGCACGCTGCAAAGTTCCATGCCGGTACCAGTTGCGCTGCGGGTACAGGCCTTGCGTCGCCATCACAAAGTTGGTACCCAAGTAGGCGTTGCGCAGGCTTACCGGAAATTTGGAACCGGCAGGGAAGATGGTGACCTTACCAATGACGGGTATGGTGGCCACGGCGGCATCGGCGGCGCAAGGCAATGCAAAAGAATTGGGAGCAAATGGGGTCAGATCAAAATTCAGGAAGACCTACGGTTCGGAGCGCGCAACGCCAAAACGAAATTTTGCTGACCCCTTTTGCGTAGATTCCGGCGGGCAAAGCCTTTCCCCCTCCCCCTCTTTTTTTTTGCGAGCGAGGAGTCAACCGCACAAACCTCGCGGCTCGCGCCAGAGCGCGTGCCAAGGGAATGCGCTCTGGCGCGAATACCGCGCTAATGCAGGGCGGGGCGGGGCGGCACGGTACCGCAACGGACGCTGATTGGATCATGTGATTTTTGATAAGTACGCATAATTGCATAGTTTTCAAAATGAAAAAATGCCGAATTATTCACCATTAAATTAATAATTCACAGGATATTTCACTACAAAAAAATCAAGACAAGACTTAAATTGTCTACGGTCTGGCAAGGTACATAAATTCGCATAATTTAGTGTACTTCGCAGGCTCTCCAACGGCCTTTGCGCCACGAAAAGGTGCTGGAAAACACGATTTTGAGGTCTTTTTAAGATACTAATCGCTCTGCAGCCCAATAGAATGATGCGGGAGCAGCTCCTGTATGTGTAGCGCACTGAAATGGGTGTGCAGGTGCCTGCAGGGGCATCTGGACGTTTGCGGGCACACACAGACGGTCAGCGCTGGTGGCCCGCCTGGTCAGCACGTCACAGTTGCCTGCAAACCCCTGCTTGCTCGCTCTGGCGCGAGTTGCGAGGTCTGCGCAAGTGACTCTTCGCGCGCAAAAGGGGCAAGGAAAGCCTCACGTGCCGGAGGCTACGCTGGACCTGCCCACTGCAAATCACATAGACCCATAAAAGGTGGCTGGATCGGCATCCAAAATTACCCACTGACCATGGCTTAAGCCGCATTTGTCCAGCAGTGCGCCTACCGCTTTGGCTTGACCGAGAGTGCGCACAAAGGGCACCACGATCTCTACGTTGGTCAGGCCCATGTCGTTGCGCAGGCGCTTGAGGGCTTCGCATTCCATAGCAAAGGCTTCGCCAAATTCGGCGCCGATGAGCTTGCGGTATTCCTTGCTTTTAAAGTCGCTCAAGCGCACGATGACGGGCTTGGGCCAAAAGGCGACTGCAATGGTGGCCACGCCTTCGGCCACTTTGTCCACATAAAAAGCGCGCGGCGATGCGTGGCCACGGGCTACGGATTCGACGGCTTTCTTCAAGTCGCCATCGACGTTGCACGGTGACCACCTACAAATGGTCTGCGGACGATTTTTAAACGGACTGTGTGACAGGTTAATGGCACATAGCGGCTCTGCCCGGTAAAAAATGCCTTTTGCAACCACCATCCTATGTACGCGAATGAAAACTTTAATGGAAAGCATCATCGTGGGCAGCCCGTCGCCGTACGCCTGACCTCGGTCAGTTTTCGCTATCAGCTTGTTACGCGGGGTGCAGCACCATCATGATTTTTTGTAACAAGACATCAGGCGTTACCGGCTTATGCAAAAGCGGCACACCGCTGGCTTGCGCATCGCGCAGGCGTTGAGGGGCCGTGTCGCCAGTCACCAACAACGCGGGTAACGCAGCCCCGTGTTGTGCGCGCATGGCGGCAATGGCCTCTGTACCCGTGCGCTCCTCACGCAGACGGTAATCACTAATCACCAAAGCGGGAGGGTGCGTGCGCGCTAACAGCAGCGCTTCTTCGATAGATTCGGCCACTAGGCAATCGGCGCCCCATTCGCACAGTAAATGCTGCATCGCGATGCACACCGCCTTGTCATCATCTATCACCATGATGCGCACATTCAGCAAGCTCGCGTGATCGAGGCGCATGGGCGCATCGGCGTCTGGTTCGCTAACCACCGTTGCGTGCGATAGTGGCAGCGTCAGTTCAAACATACTGCCGCGCCCCAGGCGCGAATTGAGCCGCAGTGCGAGATCGAGCCCGTGTGCCAGCCCTCTGGCAATGGCCAGCCCCAGCCCTAAGCCCTTGTGCCGATCACGCTCGGGGTTGCCCAGTTGATGAAACTCCTGAAAAATTGTTTCGTGATGTTCTGGTGCGATCCCCATACCGGTGTCGTACACCTGCACCAACACCCGCTCTGCGCGTTTACGCACGGCCACCAACACGCCGCCTTGCGTCGTATAGCGAATCGCATTGGACACCAAGTTACGCAAAATCAGCTCCACCAATGCGGGATCAGAATCCACTACGGCCCAAGTCTCCGGGCAGCGGTACACAATGCCCTTGGCGTCGGCCTGAGGTGCGAGCTCAATTTCAATATGATTGAGCAGCGGCTGCAAGCGAAACGCCCGCGTGACGGGCGTCACCACGCCGGCCTCAATGCGCGAAAAATCGAGCAGCGTATTCAACATGTCGCCCGAGGCCGTGCTGGCGGCGCGCGCATGGTCGAGCACCTCGCGCTGAAGCACGGAGAGATCGGTGCGCGCGAGCAACGCCAGAAACAAGCCTTGCGCGTGTATCGGCTGGCGTAAATCGTGACTGGCAGCAGCCAAAAATTTCAACTTTGCCAAATTCGCACTTTCGGCCTCGGCGCGCGCTGCGATGGCGCGTTGAGATTCCTCGCGTAATTGTTCCACCAGTGCCTCATTGGCAAAACGTGTTTCAATCATCTGGCGAAATGCCAGCGACGACTTATAAGCCTGTGCGCAAAGCGCAGCGACAAAAAACACCGTAGCCAGCCCCAATGCCTTGTATATGAGCTCGTCGAATGTAAATAGCTTGATGGCCAAGGGCGTTGTAAAAGCGAGTGTGTGGCCCATAAACACCGGCAACACGGGCGACATAAACGGCAACGCGCCAGCGATCACCCCGGCAGAGGCGGCTATCACCAGTGCAACGGATAACGGGGCTGCTTGATCCAGCGCAATCCATGGCAGCAGCCCGCCATACAAGCCGCCGCTGACGGTATAAAAAGCCACGGCCGTGGTGGTTGCTGAACGCACGTGGGCCATTTTGTTGGGTGAGCGCGAAAACTGTCGCGCCAACAGCCATGCGATCAAGGTGGAGAGCCACGAGAAAGCCGACCAGATCAACAGATAAAACAATTCGCGTGAGGGCAGCAACGCCACCACAATCAACACACTCAAGCCTGAACCAGCGAGCATCGACGGCAGTGCGTTAGTGTGAATCAGGCGAAACTGCTCGACCAGAACGCGGTCTGGCGCGAATTGAAGGAATTTCATTGGGCGGAGTTTACCTTAGCAGCGCATTTGCACGCGCCCGGCTATGAAAAGTAACACGCTATTTCAAATGCGTGCTTCGTACTCGTGGTTAGGCGCTATAGAAAATAGAGCACTAATCGCTTTTTCCGCGACACATGCCTGACCGCTGAGCGATTTGAAACCTGGAGCGTGCCGAGAATGGCCTACCCGTGTCCGGACACCGAATTTTCAGATAAATTGAGCGCGCGGCCAATCACCTTATGGGGCAAGCCCTCGCACAAAAGCGCCACTGATAGCGCAAGTTTGGGCCAACGCAGTCGCTGCGTAGCAAGACCACTGAGCGCAAATCGGCTTTCGGTCTGGCACGGGCGCAGGCCTCCCCCGCAGCTCGTTTGAATCGCTGCTTCTCGCGCTCACCAGCTGACGCGCTGATCGACCTCATAGTGCGGTGCCGGTTGCCCCACCAGATCGCAGTCTGGCTCGCCAGTTCAACTCAAAACTATCGGCTTGGCACACCAATCACCCCGTCCGCTGTAGATTGCCCCCGCAGCCACTGCTCCGTGTTACTGCGCTTAAAAAAGACGGCCCAGTCCAATGCCGTTTGACCGTGTGGATCTTTCGCTTTCAGGTCAATACCATTTTGCGCAAACCATTGCAAGGCCTCCAGGCGGCCTTTGCCTGCGGCCAGCATGGCGGGGGTTTCTCCACGGCTGGCGGTGGCCTTGGCGTGCAGGTCCAGGCCTTTGGACTTTAAGAGTTCCAGACACGGAATGCAGTTGCCTTGCGCGGCCATGTGCATGGGAGTCCAGTCCCACATATTGCGTACATCCAGCCTGGCGCCGGCCTGCAGCAGCCGCAGCACGACATCCTCACGCCCGGTATGCAATGCCACCAAAAGGGCGGTGTCGCCGCGATTGTTATTGCTGGTCTCGTCACGCTGGTTCACGTCCGCGCCGTATTGCAGCAACAAATCAATGTTGCGCATGCTGCCGCGCCGCGCAGCCAGCATGAGTATCGTGATGCCATTGTTGGCGACGGTATTGGGATTGGCACCTTTTTTAAGTAAGGCCTCCATAGAGACCATGTCGGCTGCATCTTGCGCTGTCAGTACATCGTTGTGCAGCCGCCCTGCTGGCGTGAGCCGCTTGAGGCGCAGTTTCCAGTCGATCAGCATACGCTCAGGATTGATGGGGTCTGTAATGCGGTAGGTGGTGTTGAGGCTGACCGCCGCCACAACGAGCGCGGCCAGCACCATCCAAAGCCCATAGCCCACCGCGCTTTGCCATTGCCGCGCCGCAACGGCTTGG
This sequence comes from Polaromonas sp., assembly GCA_031390175.1. Lineage (GTDB taxonomy): Bacteria > Pseudomonadota > Gammaproteobacteria > Burkholderiales > Burkholderiaceae_C > JAAFIP01. The sequence continues at coordinate 20,226 of JANMTF010000056.1, read as the reverse complement.
TGAGCAAAGCGCTGCGTGTAGTGGCGCTTGGCTTGCCTGATCGTGTCGGCTACGGCGTCAGTTGCTGATGCGTTGGCAATGCCAGGCGTGATCTTGACGCGGCGTTTGTCTGCCAGCACCACATACAGGTAAAACACGTCTTTCCACGAGGAGCCCATTTGCGATTGCCTGTAGGCTAGCTTCTTGTCATAGCCCACGATATCGCCGTGCGCAAAAATCTGTTGCCGGCTGATCAGCCAAGAGCGTGTTTGCTGGCGCAAGCTGCGCGGGTCGATGACGATGTGCCAGCGCACCGTAAAGAAATGAATGAACGCGCCAATTCCCAGCACCGCGATGGCGAGCAGACCGATCGTCCACAGCACATCTGCGCTGTCGTCTCCCACAAAAGCTTCACGCGCACGCCAAGCTACGTAGCCCGTGGCCAAGGCCAGCACCATGCCTACCCAGCGACCTGAGGCAGAGGGGAAGTTGGCTACCCACTGCCCATGCTGCTCGGCAATCTGCATTACCTTGGGCGACACCGCTTCCGGCTCTATCGCATCATCGCTGCCAGCTGGGCTCCAGCCCGATTGCGCTCTGGAGCGGGAATCACGTCTGGCTGTGGCTGTGGCTGTGGCTGTGGCTCTGGCTGTGGCTGTGGCTGTGGCTCTGGCTGTGGCCGTGGCCGTGGTTGTGGCACCGTAACTTTCTGACACAGCGTTGTCACCTGAGGCCAAAGACAGCTCTGGAGCCATTCTGCTGGGCCGCACCGCAAGCTCAAAACTCTGCATATCGGTGGTCACGAGGTTGGTCAGCTCAATCGACCAAGCCACGCGTTCGCCATCGATGATTTTGTCGGAAGCCTCGCTGCTAGAAGGAATGTCAAAACCAAGCTTGGCCGTGCCGCTGCCATCGCTGCCCACCTGCGGACTGAGCGTGTGCACTTGGCTCCACACCGTGCGCGGCGTGGGCGACGAATCGTTCTCACGAATGTAGTTCTCACACAGCTTGATCTCAAAGCGCGGCTGCGGGTGCATGCGACTCGCAGGCACCTTGACGACACCTGTAAAACTCTCACCAATGTAAATCTCTCTGGGCAATGTAGACAACAAAGTGCCCTTTACCCGCCGTGCTGACAGGCTTACCTTGGCGGCGGCCCACAGCAGCGCAAGCCCTACCAATAAAAATAGGGAAATGAACCACCCCGCACCAGCGCTGTTGCCCGTAGTCCATATCACTGCTGCAAACGGCCAGACCAGTACGTTCCACACCAAAGCAAAAAACCACCCACCTCTTGCCTGCGCCTTGCTGCTGTCGCGCAGATAGGCTGGGCCGGCCTGCAGATTTGCCGCTGTGTGTCGCCCAAACGGCAGTGCGTCTTTGGGCGACACCACGATGCGGTACATCACCCACAAAGCCCCCAAACCCACCGCCGGGAACAGCAAGGCAAAGGGGATTGAAAACCACAACAACGGCCAGCGAATGTGCTTGTCGATCAGCGCCGTCTTGGGCTCATTCGGGTCCACCCACACGGTGATGGACGTGCCGTAATCTTTGGCTTTTTTGAGGCGTTGATACCATTGGCTGTGCCAGTCCCCAATATTGTCAGCACCCCGCTGCTGCAAGCCTACGCGGTTAGATTCAAACTCTTGTTGGTTAAAGCTGTAACGGTACTTTGCCACTACCGCTTGCGTGCCTTTACGGCCAGATTTAAGCTCAACATCGATGAGCTGCGCATTGACAGGCACAAAATGCCGCACCTGCCAGGCAACGTGCAGCATGCTCACCAGCGGCTTGATGCCAGCAAAATAGCCACCCACCCCAAAGGCAATGGCAAACACAGCAGCAAATAGCAAGCCGCCTATTTTAGATTTCATATACAAGCCTTGCCCACTATCCCGCCAGCAGCTTCCAAGCCTCGGTCACCATGCGCCAGGGGCTGGGCGGTGGCGCGGCGCTGGCTACGCGGGATTGTTTTGGGAATTGAATGCACAGAGGCATCGCCATGCGGTGGCATCAGGGGAATCAGTTGGCTACGCAGCGGGCCATCCACCAGCCATTCCATCCATGCGGATGTGCCCACCACCCACAGCACGCTCGTATCTTGCTTGGCCTGCAAAGCAGCAGGCCGCCTGGACGTGGCCATGCTTTAAAACCGCTCAGTGCGGTCGCGTACGCCCTGCGTCTTGGCACCCCGCGCCAGGCCCACTAACTCATCCAGCTCGGCCACCGGCATCACCAGCACACCACGCCCCTTAGGCAAAAACGCAAACTCCTGCCCCGCCCGCCAATGGTTACGCTCCCGCACGATTTTGGGGATGGAGATTTGAAACTTGGAGGACAGGGTGGCGATCGCGGCAGTCATGGGTAAAACCTTCAAGGAAGAATAATGATTCTTACCTTGATTTTATCGTATCAGGTTTCGTAAGTTTCATTCAAACGGATTCATCACCTGCACACCACAGCCGACAAAATCCTTCACATTGCGGGTGGCGATGATGAGCTGGTGCTCTTGGGCGGTGGCGGCTATCAGCATGTCGGGTGCGCTGCGGGTAATGCCCTGTGCTCGCAACTGGCCGTGCAGCGCGCCAGCGCGTTGGGCGATGGATTCAGTGATGGGGTAGACCGTATGCATGCCCTCCACCATGGCCTGAAACAGGCTTGCTTTGCGTGCGTTGGGGTGCCAGGCCAGGCCAAAGTGCGCTTCTTCGATGGTGACGGCTGATATAGCCAGCAACTCCACCGTTTGCAGCCAGCGCATGACTTGCGTGTCAGGCCGCTTCTTAACGAATTCGCTGACGACGTTGGTGTCTGCGAGGTAGATGATTTTTGCCATACGGGTCTATTGCTCGCAATGCTTCAATCGTCGTTTTGAGAAAAATCATTGGCCCTTGACCACGCAGAGCCGCGCGGCGCGGCCGCCAAGCCAATGTCATCGACAGGAGCATAGCTCGCGCGCAACGCAACAAGTTTGTCGTAGAAGCTGGTAGGTTCTGACCCGGCAGCATGCTCGGTACGCTTGAAGTAATCAGGCGATACCAGCACGGCTACAGGCGCATTGCGCTTGGTGATGATTTGCGGCGTAGTTTGCGCCGCATCAATCAGCGACGACAAATGCTGGCGCGATTGGGCGATAGAGATAGACATGATTCATCCATAATGTACATCTGATGTGTACATGATAGGCAATTCATATCTATCGCGCCAGCAGCTTCCAAGTCTCCACCAGGCTGTCCGAATTGAGCGAAATCGACGTAATGCCCTGCTCTACCAGCCACTTGGCAAAGACAGGATGGTCGCTGTCGCCCTGGCCGATCGGCCTTGATGCGACGCCCTGTGTGGGGTGCCAAGCCGAGAAGCGTCGGCATGTTTGGGCCTTCAAGTTTTAATTGCGCTGCCCTGGCGGAGTGGCGCTTATTTTTGCTTGGCGAGCCACTGGTCAAATTTGGCAATCTCTTTCTTCTGCGCGGAAATGATCTGTTTTGCCATTGCCTTCATTTCGGTCGATTTGCCGTGCGCAAGTTCCATCTCAGACATGTCCACCGCCTGCTGGTGATGAATCTTCATCATCATCGCAAAGTCTTTGTCGGTGTCGCCAGACATGGTCATCTTGTTCATGCCATCCATGCCAGTCATCATTGACTTCTTCATATCGTCAGACCCCATCATGCCTTTTTGCATCTGGCTATGCGGCATGGTGGCGGGTGCAGACGGAGTCGCGGCGGTTTGCGCCTGTGCTGCCAAGCCAAAGCAGGCGCTGGCGACAGGGATCATGCAAATTGACAGTACGTATTTGCGAATTTCGTATCTCATTGGTTGCTCCTAAAGCATAAGTGAGAACGCATCATCCATGTCAAGTGCGTGCCGGTCTGTACGCCAGCGTACGCAGAACGTAAACTCAACTGCGCATAGCGAAACTCGGGGTCGCCGTATCGCCGCACCATCCACCAACACGTTCACGTCATCGCAAGCCCCACTGCGAGCATGATGGAGAACACCGACACCGCATGCCCACCGGCCCATCGATCCCCCTGCTCCAGAAGATGCGGGTCAGGCTTCAATGGTATTGCGCGAAGGTGTGATTTCTGTGACCGTCGCGCGAACGAACGCATCCAACCCAGCGGCGTAGTTCCATTGCTCGATGAGGCTACACCCCGCAGGCGCATCTGCACCGCAGCGGACGATGTTGACCGAATTGGGCAAGCCGTCGCGGATGCGCGATGACACCGACGTGCCCGCCTGCACGGCCCACATCGGTCGCGGCAGACTCGGCAATGCCTTGACGTAAGGCATGTGAATATGCCCCCCCATGACAATGTCACCGCCTGCCTCTGCCCAACGCTGCAACGCAAGTGCATAGCCGCGCAGGCGATCATGCGCGTCCGCTGCACGCATGACGGCAACCGGTTGATGGACGACCACCGCACGCAGTTGCCCGAAACTTGCCTGCTTCAAAGCGGCGGCCACGCGATGAATTTGGGCCGCAGAAACCTCACCGTTGACGTGTCGATACCGCCGGGTCGTATTCACGCAGAGCACCAGCAAATCGGGGCCATCGTGTATCGGCTCCAGCAGGCTGCCAAACGCGCGGCGAAATCGTGAATAGGGATTGAACACTCGGGCACGCAGGTCAAACAGTGGAATGTCGTGGTTGCCCGGAATCGCCAAAAACGGCACGCCCAGGCGATCCATGAACGTACGCGCCGCACGAAACTGCGCTTGCGTCGCCCGCTGCGTAATATCGCCCGAGAGCACCACCAGGTCAGGGCGCTGCACACGCGACAGTAACGCTAGCGCTTCGACCACCGGCAATTGCTCGGTGCCGAAGTGCGGATCGGAGATTTGCAGCAGCACGCTCATACACCGCCCAGTTCTGGTGGGATCACATCTGATTTAAGCAGAAATAGCGGATTCGGTGCCACCCGAAACTCAAGTGGCGCGCGCATATGGCTTAGCTCGCCGTCAAACGCCACCTTTACCTTGCGCCCCCACCGGGCCGAACTGGGTGTGACACGCATGCGTTGAAACTTAAAGCTATCCACCGTCGCCGCCTCACCGAGGCTACCAAAGGCACCGCGAAACAGCAGCCAGAGCATCGCCAGTGCGCCAATCGGCCGCAGCATCACCGCCGCGATGCAGCCCTCATCGAGTGCGGACGCTTCGCTCAGGCCCACCTGTTCCAGTTGCAAACGATTATTGCCAACAAACAGCGTCGGCGTAGTCACTTCGCGCACACCGGCGCTGCGTTCTATGCGAAGCTGCAGTTGCCGATGCCGCGCCAACAACGTAGCCAGCGCCGCAGCGAAGGCCACCACCCGACTGCGACCAAATCGCGCTTTGTAGGCCTCGCGATCCTGCAACAGCTCGGGGTACAGTCCCACACTCGCATTGACTAAAAATACCTGATCGTTGATCAAACCCACTTGCACCGGGACTGGCGCTGAATGGAGCAGCGCCTGCATGGCACTTGCAAGCTCAGTGGGGATGCCGTGGGTTCTGGCAAAGTAGTTGAAAGTGCCCTGAGGCACCACGCCCATCGGGCAGTTCTCCAAGTAGGCAGCCTGCGCTACCGCGTTGATAGTGCCATCGCCGCCGACGGCAATGACCGCGCTGCTGCGGGCCCTGGCCGACGCAGCGCCGCTGCGGGCAACGCTTGCAATGTCACCCGGCTCAGCGTAGCGCAATTCTCCCGTCCGACCATTGGTATGCAGCGCCTGTTCAATCACCCGCCGCGTCGCCTCGGCATCGTTACGACCCGACGCCGCGTTGATCACAAAGAGCAGCGGAGACGCCGCGTCGATTGCGGGAATGTTCGCCACCGCGCGCCTACCCTACATGGGCAGATCGGTACCGTATGGCTTGGTCCCGTAGTACGAGTGAATGCCCTTCGCCCATGTCTGATCGGACATATTGGGCCAGTGGTCCTTGTCGAATCCCGGCGCGCTTTCAAGACGCGCCTTGTCCACATTCAACACAAAGCGCTTGTTCACGGTGTCCAGTTTCAAGGCGTTCCACGGAACGGCAAACAGTTTGTCACCCATGCCGAGAAAGCCGCCGAACGACAGCACCGCGTAGCTCACGCGACCGGTGCCCATATCGAGCATGAATTCCTTGATGTCGCCCAGATCTTCATCTTTCTCGTTGAACACATCATTGCCGTTGAGCGTGTCAGCGCCCATCAACCGCGGGCCAGGCCCTTGGTGCCCGTTTGCCGTGGTCGTCGAATCTGTAAAACCGCCTTTGTACATGCCGTAGGTATCGCGTTCTTCGTAGTTCATTTGAAACTCCATTCAATAGCTGGAAACAGCCGAGGTTGATAAGTCAACATAGCGAACGACAGTGAGGTCGACGCCACGAATGGAATATAGGCTGCGCACGAAGCACGGTCTGTGCGGGAGCGCACTGAGCGGCATCCGCATGGCGGGCACAGCAACGGGCAAACCTCATGGATGCGGGTGGATGGATTTACCTGCGCCCACTGCGTCTGGTTTTTGCCTCTTGGTTGCCTCACATGGCCGATGTCACAGCGCGCGGGCCCTCTTCAGCCCGCGCAATACGGATAATTTCCTGCCCAATCTCTTCTGGCGACAAAATAAAATCAATGCAACCCGTGTCGATGGCGCTTTGCGGCATGTCCGGCTGGGCTGCGGTGCTGAGCTTTTGCGCAATGGTGATGCCGCCCACCTCCTTGATACCCCGCAATGCGGCAGCGCCGTCACCGTCGTAGCCAGACACAATCACGGCAATCAGCTTGCCATCCCAGTACTCGGTTAGAGACTTCAAAAAAACCGTGATCACATCCGGCCAGCCGCGCGGTTTTGAGATCGGCTTCAGGCGGAAAAGGCCATCGTCATCCACATGCAGATCCCGGTTGGCGGGAATGATGAAAACCCGGTTGGGCTCCATCTTCAGGCTTTCCTCAATCAGGTCTACCGGCATGGTGGTGAAGCGCGGTAGCACGGTATGCAACTGCGTTGGCATGATGGTGATGTGGTTGACGATGACAATCGCCACATCCATGTCGGGCGGCAGGTGTTTCAGCAGGCGGATGTAGGCGTCCAGCCCTCCGGCCGAGCCGCCCACGCAGACCACTGGAAAGTCTTTCATGCTTGCTCCCTTGGTAGTGCCATCGGCGCGCCGGGGGTGGCCTTTGCAAACTGGCTGGCCGCATCCAGCGTCTGCATGAACTCGTTGACCTTGAGGGGCTTGGTGAGGTAGGAAAAAAAGCCTGCGGCCAGTCCTCGCTCGATGTCGGCGGGAATGGCATTGGCGCTGAGCGCCACCACGGGAGTGCGGGCTGTGCGCGGATCGCCCAGCAAGATGTTCAGCGCCTCCAGCCCGCTGATGCCAGGCAGGTTGATGTCCATCAAGATCACATCCGGCCGCTCGGCGCGTGCCAGCGTCACGCCGCTCAACGCGTCGGTGGCCGTCAGCAGGTGAATGTCGGGTCGGCGCGCCATCAGGTCTTGCATCAGCATCAGGCTCGCGGGGTTGTCTTCCACGTACAGCAGTGTGCACAGCGACTTCGCCATAAAGTTTGCTTCTGCTTCTGCTTCTGCTTCTGCATCTACCTTTACTTCTACTTCTGCTGAAGATGGCAGTACGCTGACCAAATTCATCTCAACCCAAAAAACACTGCCCGTGCCCACCGTGCTGTGCACGCCAATCTCCCCGCCCATCATCTCCACCAGCCGCTTGGTCATCACCAGGCCAATGCCGGTGCCTTCCACGGAGGTCGCCTCCTGGCCAAGCCTATTGAACGGCTGGAATAGCTGGGCAATTTGCCGGGGCGTGAGCCCCTTGCCGGTGTCTTCCACGCTGATGCGAACGCGTGCCGGTGTCACCGCCATACAGGTAACATTAACAGTGCCGCCCGCTTTGTTGTATTTAATGGCGTTGGACAGCAGGTTGAACAGTACCTGCTTCATGCGCGTGGGGTCGGCCTGGACAGCGTAAGCGGCTTGCGGTGCGGCAAAGCTGACGCTCAGGCCACCCTTCTGGGCCATTGGCCCTATCAGGGCCTCGCATTCGCGCAGCACACCCGCCAGCGCGGTGGGTTGCATGGACAGTGACAGCTTGCCCGACTCAATCTTCGCCAGGTCCAGAATTTCGTTGATCAGCTCCAGCAGGTACCAGCCAGCTTGCAGAATCTGGTCAATGCTGCGCTTTTGCGAGGCTGTGGGTGCGGGCTTGCCGCTCTCGATCAGTTGGGCGAACCCCAAAATGGCAGACAAGGGCGTGCGCAGTTCATGGCTCATGCTGGAGAGGAAATCCGTCTTCACGTGGTTGGCTTTTTCTGCACTGGCCAGGGCGAGCACCAAGTCGGTGTGTTTGCCCCGCAGTTCCCGTGACAAAAGCTCTTTGTGTACCTCCTCTTGCCTGCGCTCGGTAATGTCGGTGAAGAGAATCGCCACTTTGCGGCTGTCTGGCCCACCGACCTTGAAGGCGTAAAGGTCAAAGGTGCGGTCGCTAAGAGGTTTCGCCTGTCTCACAATGCGGATGGCCTCACCCGTCACGGCGACTTTGCCGTAGATCTCAAACCAGTACGGCTCCAGATCGGATGTGAATTCCAGCAGGCGCTTGCCGACGGCATTGGCCATACCGCTCTGCTTCTCAAACGACGGATTGATTTCCAGAAAGCGGTAATCGACCGGCTTTTGCTGCGCATCAAAAATCATGTCGATCACGCAAAAGCCTGTATCAATTGAATTGAACAGATTGCGGTAGCGCTCTTCGCTTTCGCGAATTTTCTGCTGCGCCAGGACGTGTTCGGAAATGTCCCGAAAATAGCAAACCACGCCGTGGCGGCCATCGGGCAGCGGGATGCGGTTGATCTGCCACTCGTAATACTCGGTGGTCTGGCGGTCAGCGCGGGTCTCAATCATTTCAGGGACAAAGTAGGCCTCGCCAGTGGCTAGCGTATGGCGAAATTGCTGGATCACTTCATCGGCCTTTGTCTTTGGCCACAAAATGTGCATCACCTCGGCAAAGTCACGGCCAATCAGCTCAGGCATATTTCCAAACGCCGACAGCCCAGTGGGGTTCACCTGACGAATACGGAAGTCCGCATCAATCAGGTACACACCGTGGGGCGCTTCATTGACGAGGGTCTCGAACTGGGCGGTGCGTTGGCGCAGGACGTCCTCGGCCTGCTGGCGATCGGTCACGTCGCGCGACGCTGCGAGCAGGCGCGCAGGCTTGCCGTTGGCATCAAGAATCGGCGAAATCGCCACTTCCCACCACTTGGGCACGCCACGCAACGTGCGGAAAAAACCGACGAAGCTTCCCGCCCCGCCCGCCGCCGCTGACGCGACTGCCGCTTGTGCCGCCCGCCGATCCGCCTCGCTTGCCCAAAAATCAAGCCAGGAATTGTTCAAAAAAGGCTCAATGTCTTCAATGCCCAGCAGTTCCTGCCCGCTTTGCATCGAGAGCAAATTGCCTTCGAGATCGAGCACCTTGATGCAGTCCTGGCTGCTTTTGATGATACTTCGGCTGAATTCTTCGCTTTCGCGCAAGGCCGCTTGCGCCTGCATGCGTTCAGTAATGTCGTAAAAATAGCAGACCACGCCAAGCTGCCCGTCGGGCAAGGTGATGCGCTCAATTTTCCAGTCGTAGGACTCGATGTCGGGGGTGTCCCGACGCTGTTCGGTGGTGTTTGGCGCGGCATAGGCCTGGCCAGTTTGCAATGTGTGGCGAAAGCGCCCGAGCACCTCGGACAGGAAAGGCTCGGCCCAGGCCAGCCGCAAGATCTCTTCAAAGTCGCGGCCTATCAGGGGGTCGATATTGGCAAAAGCTTTGTGCGACGCCCTGCTGGCCTGGCACATACGAAACTGCGCATCGACGACGTACAGGCCGAAGGGCGCGTTCTGGATCAGGTTGAAAAAAGTGTCGCGATTCTGGCGCAACAACTGCTCTGCCTGTTTGCGCGCGGTGATGTTGCGCATCGTCACCTGGATGGCGGGCGCGTCGTCGTAGACGGTAGAAATACTCTGCACTTCCACGTTGATCGGCGTGCCGTCCAGCTTGAGCAGCACTTCCTCCATCATGGGTGGGGCGATGTTGGTGTGCTTGCTGACTTTTTTCACCCGCTCCATCACCATGGCACGAAAATCCGGGTGTACCCGGTCCAGCAGGGCTTTGCCCACGAGCTCAGAGGGTGTCTTGGCCCCGAACATGTCGAGCGTGGCTGGGTTGACAAAAATGATTTTTCCGTCCCGGTGCACCACGATGGCGTCGGGCGACCATTCCACCAGCGCGCGAAAGCGGGCCTCACTGGCCTGCATGGCTGCAACCATCAGCTTGGCATCAGTCACATCGTTGAGCACGATGCGCTGAAGGGGTGTGCCGCTGGCGTCGTGCGCCAGAGTGGCGGCCATATTGACCCAGAAATTCACGCCGTCGCCCTTGGTCATCTGCAGCTCGTAAGCCTGCGGCTCGCCCGAGGTGAACATGCGATGGTTGTGCAGGTAATAGGTGTCCTGCCAGGTCTTGACGATGAATCGGCTGATGCGCTGGCCCACCAGGGTGCGGCGGGACATGCCCAGCAGGGTGGCTGCGGCCATATTTGCCTCCAGAATTTGCCCCTGCTCGCTCACCGTGCAATAGGCCACCGGTGCCAGGTCATACAGGTCGAAATAGCGCTCACGCGAAGCGTCCAGCTCAAGCTGCGTGCGCCGCAGCTCCTCGTTTTGCATCTCCAGTTCAATCTGGTGTACCCGTAGCTCATGCACGGTTGTCTGCATCGCCGCAACGCTCTGGGGCACATCATCATGTTGCAACGCGGTTTTTTGGCCGCGAAAGATGTCTTCTGCCCGCTGGCGCAGGGTCTGCAGGTTTTTAGGCGTTTCCTGCATCTTGCCCCCCGGTGGTCGGCTCGCCTGGCGCTGCTTTCAGCCGCTCGGTGGTGGCTATCGCATACATCTGGCCCGCCTCATTGAGCAACGCGGTGGAGGTTAAGGAAACGTCGATAACTCTGCCATCCTTGTCCAGCCGTTGGGTCAGGTAAGGCTCCAGAATTTCAGCCTGGCTGAGCTGGTGTATGCGGGCCATCGCTTTACTTTGAAAGTTGTGCGGAATGCGGTCACGCACATTCATGGCCAGGGCTTGCACTTCAGTCCAGCCGTACATGCGCACCGCGGCGGGGTTCCAGGCGATGATGCGGCCCTCCAGGTCTTGCACGGTGATGGCATCAAATGAATCGCGCACCACCACCGCCAGGCGCATCAGTTCATTGGCCTTGCGCAGCGCGTCACGGGTGCGCACCATTTCTGATATTTCCACAAAGGTGATGACTGCGCCTTCAATCACATTGTCCAGCGTGCGGTAGGGCAAGATGCGCATGGTGTAGTGCTTGCCCGCCTGCGTCTGCACGTTGGCTTCTTTGGGCTGCAGCGTTTTCAGCACCGCCTGTACATCTTCCACCAGGCTGGTGTATTCCACCAGGTTAGAGACAATGTGGCTCACCGGCCGGCCCACGTCGCTCAAGATCAGGTTGATGATGAGCGTAGCCGCCGGGGTGAAACGCAGGATGCGCAGGTGATGGTCAATGAACACCGTGCCAATGCCCGTGCCCGCCAGCAGGTTGTTCATGTCGTTGTTGGCGCGTGACAGGTCAGCCACCTTGGTTTGCAGTTCAGAGTTGACGGTGGTCATCTCTTCGTTGATGGACTGCAGCTCTTCCTTGGAGGTTTCCAGCTCCTCGTTGGTGGACTGCAATTCTTCGTTGATGGACTGCATCTCTTCATTGGACGACTTGAGCTCTTCGTTGGAGGTCTCCAGCTCTTCGTTGGCGGCGTGCAGATGCTCTTCTTTGGCGCGCAGTTCTTCGGTGAGGTCTGCAATCTGGGCGTTGGCGCCCGGCGCGCTGGCTGCCCCTGCGAGGGGCCCCGATGTTGTGGTTGCGGTTTTCGCCCCTGTTTTCGCCGCCACTTTGGCCTTGCCGCCCGGCGTGGCTGCAAGCAGGCCCACCCCGGTGTGCGCGGCGGGCGCTTCGACCAGAATGACGATGTAAAGTGGCGAATCCAGCGGCATGACAGGGGCCTGTGCCACTGGGTTGACCGTCAGGTTGACAGAGGTGAAGTGGCCATTGGTCTTGACCTGCAAGCCCAGCGCGGTCACCCGCTCGCGGCTGCTGGCTGCCTTGTGCAGCGCGGTGGTCAAATCGCGCTTGAGCCCTTCGCGCGCCATCTTCAAAATGTTGTTGATGCCAGCGTCACCCGGCACCAGCTCCAGGTACATGCCAGTGCGGCCGTGCAGGTACAAAATGTCGCCCTGGCCGTTGACCAGCGCGCCCACCGGGGCCACCTGCTGCAACAGCGTCTGCTCGGTCAGCTCGCGCAGCGACAGCTTCATGCCAGCGGCGTTTTTGACCCCGCCCGCCCGGTACGACGCGTCGGCTGCGCCACCAGTTTCCATGCCGCCGCCCGTTGCACCCCCCGCGCCGTAACCTATGCCAGTGGGCGCATGCGCCAGAAAGCGCCCCAGCGCGGCGCGACGGGCACCCTGAAAGTCTTCTTTGCGGCGGTACAGTTTTAACTTGCGGTCCAGCACCGAAAACAGGTCACCAAATTCGCCCACCGTCTCCGAGGTGCCCAAAAACAGCGAACCGCCGGGCGCCAGGGCGTAGTGGAACAGGGAGATCAGCTTCTTTTGCAGCTCTGAGCCCATGTAGATCAGCAGGTTGCGGCAACTGACCAGGTCCAGCTTGGAGAACGGCGGGTCTTTGATCACGTCATGCTCCGAGAACACCAGCAGGTCGCGGATGCCCTTGTGCACGCGGTAGGCATTGCCATCGGGCTCCAGCGTGAAAAAGCGCGCCAGCCGCTCGGGCGTGATGTCTGCCGCGATGCTGGACGGGTACAGCGCGGTGCGGGCAATGGCGATGGCGCGGTTGTCCACATCGCTGGCAAATACCTGCAGCTTGTAGCTGGCCTTGAGCGACTCCATCCGCTCCTGCAGCAAGATAGCAATGGTGTAGGCCTCTTCCCCGGTGGAGCAGCCCGCCACCCAGACGCGCACCGTGCTGCCCGCAAGCTTGCCCTCAAACACTTTGGGAATGACCTGGGCCGCCAGCACCTCAAAAGCCTCCGGGTCGCGAAAGAAATTGGTCACGCCAATCAGAAAGTCGTGAAACAGTGCTTCCACCTCACCGGGCGTTTGCTGCAAAAACTTGACGTAGCGGTCAATCAGCGCAATCTGGTGCACTGCCATGCGCCGCTGAATGCGCCGGTGCAGGGTGCTGGGCTTGTACTGCGAGAAATCGTGGCCGGTTTGCCCGCGCACCAGGATGAAGATCTTTTTGAGTGCGTTTTCGGTGTGCAGCACGGTGGCTGGGCCGCTGTCGGCATCAGGCAGCGCAGGCCTGCCAAATGCGTGAGCCACGTAGGCCATGAGCTGAGCCGGCATCTCGGCCGGGGCCAGCTCAAAGTCCACCAGTCCGGTGGCCAGCGCGCTGCGCGGCATGCCGTCAAACTCACTCGACGCGGGGACTTGCGCCATGACCATGCCACCGTCACCCTTGATGGCCCGCACCCCCAGCGTGCCATCGCTGCCGGTACCCGACAGCACGATGCCAATGGCCCGCTCGAGCTGGTCGCGCGCCAGCGAGCGAAACAGGTAGTCAATCGGCAGGCGATGCCCGCGCTGCGCTGTGGGTTGCAGCAGTTGCAGCGTGCCGTTCAAAAACGCCATGTCGCGGTTGGGCGGGATGATGTAGGCGCAGTTGATTTGCACCACCATGCCGTCCTGCACCTCAAACACCTTCATGCGGGTGTAGCGCTGGATCAGCGCGGCCAAAATGCTCTCATGGTCAGGCGCGAGGTGCTGCACCAGCACAAAGGCCATGCCAGGGTCAGTGGCAGCTGGCATGCCTGAGAAAAACGCCTCAAACGCCGCCAGGCCACCAGCCGATGCGCCAATGCCCACAATCGGGAAACCTGGGCGCGCCGCAGAAGGTGGCGCTGGCGCGCTGGTGTCGGCCGCTTCAACAGGCGGTGGATTGGCAGGCGGTGGTTTAGCGGGCGTCAATTCAGCGGGCGTTACGTCAACACCCACAGGCGTTAATTCAGCAACCACAGGCGTCACGTCAACAGCCACAGCCGCAGCGTCGGCTTTGGCTTTTTTTCTTTGGCCTGGGGTCATAGTCGATTCCTGTTTTGATGAAACTGTAGCCCAGTTTAATCTGAACAACCTTCTTAAACAAGAACGCTCTTTAAGTAAACGCTACCTATGCAATACCGAAGAGGTATAGCGGCATTTTTTTGGGTCTTTGTGATTGGTAGTGGGCAGATCCGGCGCGTAAGTAAATGGGGTTAGCAAATGGGGTCAGGTAGCAAATGGGTCAGGTAGTAGCAAATGGGGTCATGTAGCAAATGGGTCAGGTAGCAAATGGGTCAGGTAGCAAATGGGTCAGGTAGTAGCAAATGGGGTCAGATCAAAATTCAGGAAGACCTTCTGCCCGGAGCGCGCAACGCCAAAACGAAATTTTGCTCTGACCCCTTTTGCGTAGCCTCCGGCGCGTGAGGTCTACCCTGCCCCTTCTAAGCGCAAAGACCTCGCAACTCACTCCAGAGCGAGCAAGGAGGGGTTTGCAGGCTACCGTGGCGTACCCGGGCGGGCGGGCGGCCAGGCAGGCGGGCAGCTCTAGCCGCCTGTATGTGTCCACAAACGCCCAGATGCCCCGCGAAGCGCCTGCATACCCATTTCAGCGTGCTACACATACAGGAGCTGCTACCGCATTATTCTATTGGGTTACAGCCCGATTAGTATCTTAAAAAGACCTCAAAATCGTGTTTTTCAGCCCCTTTTGGTGGCGCGAAGGCCGTTGGCGAGCTTGCGAGGTCCACTAAATTATGCGAATTTGTGTACCTGGCCAGACCGTGAACAATTTACGACTTGTTTTGGCTGGCAGGTGTCACGCGCCAGACGGTGTTGGACAGATCGTCGGCCACGAGCAGTGCGCCCTTAGGGTCAAAGGTCACGCCGACCGGACGGCCCATGGTCTTGCCCCCGGCCTGGAAACCGCTGACAAAGTCGACCGGCGGGCCGCTGGGGCGGCCATTGGCGAAGGGCACGAAGATCACTTTGTAGCCAACAGGCACGTCCCGGTTCCAGCTGCCGTGCAAGCCGATGAAAGCGCCTTGGGCAAATGGGGCCGCGAACCCACGCTGCACGAAAGACAGTCCCAAAGGCGCGGAGTGTGATTGCAGGGCGAAGTCCGGGCGTACTGAGGCCTGAACCAGTCTCTCGTTCTGCGGTTGCACACGGCGGTCCACGTTGGGGCCCCAGTAGGCGTAGGGCCAGCCATAAAACGCGGATTCTCGCACCGCGGTGAGGTAGTCCGGGACGAGCTCGGGCCCCAGCTCGTCTCGCTCATTCACCACCGCCCAAAGCTGCCGACTTGTCGGCTCGAAAGCCAGTGCCGTGGGATTGCGCAGGCCGCTTGCGAACTCGCGTGTGGCACCACTGCTGGCGTCAACCTGCCAGACCACGGCGCGGTTCTCCTCTACCGCCAGGCCGCGCTCGCCGATATTGCTGTTGGACCCGATGCCGACATAAAGGAAGCGGCCATCGGCATCCGCGGCGAGCGCCTTGGTCCAGTGGTGGTTGATCGCGGAGGGCAACTTGGCCACAGTCACAGGCGCCGCAGTAGCCTTGGTCTGCCCGGCCACGTACTCGAACCGCACCAGTGCGTCCTGGTTGGCGACATACAGCCGGTTCCCTACCAAGGCCAAGCCATACGGCGCATTGAGGTTCTCCGCGTAAACCCACCGTCCTTCGTAAGTGCCGTCTCCATCGGCATCGCGCAGCAAAGTCAGCTGGTTGCCACCTTTGACGGATGTGGTGCCCTTGGACTTGAGAATGCCGGCGATGGAGTCCTTGGGCCTGAGGACAGGGGCGCCCCCGCCTTTGCCTTCGGCTACCAGAATGTCGCCATTGGGCAGCACCAGCGTCTGGCGCGGCACTTTCAGATCGGTCGCAATGGCTTTGATGATCCAGCCCAGCGGCACGGAGGGAAGGCGGTTGCCCCAGCCCGTTGGTTCTGCGATGCGCATGCTGGGCAGCCAACCGCGCTGCGGCGCAGGCAGGTTCGGGTTGCCAAATGGGACGCCACTGGCCTGTGCCTGCGCGCCGACAAAGCTCGGTGTGGTGCCAAGCATCACCCCTGTGGCGAAGGCTGCTGCGATGCGCTGGCTCCAGGTCGTCATGCGGTCCTTTGCAACGGGCCTGCAAGCCCCACCACGCTGGCCATCGCGGCGAGCACCACCACCACGGCCGACAAGATCAGTCCGGTCGGCATCGCTGCCCAACCGTCCTTGGCGTGGACCAGGGCATTGAGAAAGCCCACGACGAAGGTCGCCAGCAACAAGCTTAGATAGATCACGCTGCGGCGATGGCGCGTATTGGGCGACCGCAGAAGATCTATGGCACCCCACAACAACACGGGGCCCGCTATCACCAGGCCGCCTGCCACCAGCCACGCGGCAAAGTTGACCCACTGGATCTGATGGCTGCTGGAGTAGGCCCAGTCGCTGAGCAGTGCGCCCAAGAAGAGCGGGACCGAGGACAAGGCTAAGACGGCGTGCATTCGGGTATTCATGGCTGAAACGATGGTTGCGAAGTGGGTGATTTGGAAAACGGCTCGGGTGGACGCAAGCTCCAGCGCAAATCGCTGGAAGCCATCGTAAACCCCTGCTGGGCAGCTGTATGTGCGACACCGTACAGAGCGCAATCTTTCTTAGTGCTGTAATTTCCACGGGAGTCGCCGCCTCACAACGGGTTTGCGCCCCAAGCGGAAGAACCATGGCATGGAAGAATCAACCAGGTGGATCCCCTACTGCGGCGAGGCGCCGGGCCCAGAGATCTGGCTCGGCCGCTGGAACCTTGACCCGGTGCTCGGCGCAGCTTTGCTCCTGTGCGCGCTGGCGCTGCTGCGCCCGTCAGTGGGGCACGCCCTAAATCCCCAGCAGCCCCGGCGACTGCTGAGCCTGCGTGGCGCGTGGGCGCTGACGGTGGTGCTTTACGTGTCGCCGCTGTGTGCCTTAAGCTCGACCTTCTTTACGGTGCGGGTGCTGCATCACATCGCGCTCGTTCTGGTGATGGCACCCTTGCTTGTGTTCGGGCTGGAGCCGTGGCTGCAACGTCTGACGGGTTCGCTGCCGGGTTCGCTTTGGAGCGCCACGGCCATCGCCGCAATCGTCTTCTGGACATGGCATGCGCCGGCCCCTTACGCGGCAGCGCTGTCGTCGGACTTGATGTATGCGCTGATGCAATTGACGCTGCTGGCCAGCGCGATGGGTTTCTGGCTTGCAATCCGTCGATCCGGCCCCACTGCGGCGATGGGTGCCATCCTGGTCACGATGGTGCTGATGGGACTGCTGGGCGCATTGATCACCTTCGCCGGTCAGCCGCTGTATGCCCCGCACTTCGCCTCATCACTGAGCTGGGGCGTGTCGCCGCTGGAAGACCAGCAACTCGCCGGCATCACGATGTGGGCACCCGGCAGCATCGCCTACTTGGCGGCGGCAATGTGGATTGGCTGGCGCTGGATGGACGCCGAACGTGCGCGTGGCCTGCGCGCCGAGCCCGTATGAACCTTGTTACCGCCATTGAATGGGCCGAGGGCTACAACCGGCGCGGCCTGTACTCGCCCATCAGCGTTACCTTTCACTGGCTGATGGCGGCGCTGATGATTTACCAGCTCGCGCACGGCTGGTACCTGGGCTGGCTTGCGGTCGGTGCAGACAAGTACCTGGGCTACCAGACCCATACGCAGGTCGGGCTGACGATCATGCTGCTGGGCACGCTTCGCCTGTTCTGGCACAGCCAGATCAGCGGACCCGACAATGTAGACGAGACATCGTTGGCAGGCAAGGCCAGCCGCCTGCTGCAAGCGTGGTTCTATGTGAGCTTCTTCGCGCTGCCGATCAGCGGCTGGGTGATGTGGTCGACGCTGCCCAGTGACCTGCCCTTGTCAATCGCCGGTGTGATCCCGTTTCCCAATTTGCCTTTCGATCAGTTGTCCGAGGGACTACAGCATCTCCTGATGCAATGGGCGGCATCAGCGCACTTCTGGATTGTGTGGATCACGACACTGATCATCCCCGGCCATGCTGGCGCAGCCGTGCTGCACTATGTGTTCAAGCGCGACAAAGTCTTGCCTTCGATGTTCGACCTCAACGGGCCGCAGGTGCCGGGTGTCATCGGATCGGCGCCGAAGGGATCGGCGCCAGGGGGATCTGCGCAAGATAAAGGCTCAGCTGCGTGACCTCTGCAGGCTTGAGCTGCTGCGCCACCTTCAACATCACATGATTGCCATCATTGCGCCTTTTCGAGACCTGCCAGTCTTGCAACTGCTGGACCAGGTAGAAGGCTGGCTGCGCGCTCAAAGGCGGTCCGTTCACGGTGCCAACACCTTCGGTGCCATGGCATTGCGTGCAGGCATCAACGTACAGCTTCGGGGTCGTCGCAGACAGTACTTCTTCATTTGCAGGCGGCAAAGCCTGCGGCGGCAGAGCAGCGTAGAAATTGGCCACCCGCACCCGTTCGTCGCTGTCAAGAAAGCGCGCCACGTCGCGCATCACTTCGTGTGGCCGCAGGCCGGCGGCATAGTCTTGCATCTGCTTTTGCAGATAGCCCGCCGGCAGGCCGGCCAGGCGCGGCGCGTCGAAACCATTGCCCTCGCCGCGCGCGCCGTGACAGGTGACGCAGGCGTAGCGCGCGCCACCTTCGCCGCCACTCATTGCAATGAGCGCGCCGCCCCGGCCCCAGCGGTCATCACTGCGGGTCATGCGGTCCGTGCAGCCCGAGGCCAACACGGCCACGATCAAAGTCAGCGTCCGGCCGAAACGGCGCGCAAGCCAGTGTCGGGAAAGCGATGGTTGTATGCGCATGGAAACTGAATCATCGCCGACGGCAAGGCCGGTTAGCCCAAATGCCCGCTCAGCAACCATAGCTGCGCTGTGGTTAATACTTGTGTGCGCCCTCCTTGTTGCCTGTGACGGCCCGCCTGATCGCACCTCCACGCTGGGCGACGCCAACACCACAAAGGGGCGCCAGCTCGTCGCAAGCAAAGGTTGCGTCGCGTGTCACAGCTTCCCCGATGTGAAGTGGCCGCGGGGCGCTGTGGGGCCCTCGCTGCAAAACTTCGCTCGGCAGAGCCTGATCGCCGGTCGTCTGCCCAACCAACCCGGCGTATTGATGCAGTTCGTCCGAAACGCACCCGCGCTGGTGCCCGGGACGGCCATGCCGACCATTTTGATGACTGACCAGGAGGCCCGCGATGTCACAGCCTATCTCCTCACACTCAAGCCTGACTGAAGCATTGAGCGGCTGGCCACCGCCAGTGCTCGATCCGCACGGCCCGTTCTCGAACTCGGTCACCACACTGGCCTGGGTGTTGATCGCCCTCATGACGCTGATCTTCCTGCTGGTGTGCGCGGCCATGTGGGTAGCGCTGTATGGCAGCGACACGCTGCGCGCCCAGCTCGGCGGCGAGCGCGTCGTCAAATGGTTCGGGCTGATCGTGCCTGCTGGCGTGCTCTTTGTGCTGCTGGCATGGGGCACGACGATGGTCGCCGGAATGACGACGATCAAAGGCGACGAGTTGCGCATGCGCGTGTCTGGCAACATCTACTGGTGGCGCGTGTCCTACCTTGATGCTGCGGGCAATCAAATCATGGCCGATGCCAACGAACTGCACATCCCCGTCGGTCGCCCGGTGGTCGTCGACATGGTCTCCGAAGATGTGATCCACAGCTTTTGGGTTCCCAAACTCGGCGGCAAGATGGACATGATTCCGGGCCGCACCAACCGGCTCAAGCTGCAGGCCGACAAGGCGGGCAGTTACGGCGGGCAATGTGCCGAGTTCTGCGGCGGAGCCCATTCGCTGATGGGCTTCGTGGTTGTGGCGCACGAGCCTGCCGACTGGCAGCGCTGGCTTGATGCGCGGCTGATGCGCCAGCAACCGGCCCCGGCCGCCACTGCGACGGCAGCACCCGTCAGCAACGAAGTACTGCGCGGCATGCAGCTCTTTGGCGAGGTCGGCTGCACTGCCTGCCACCGCGTCGCCAGCACGGCAGCGCAGGGGCTTTCGGGCCCCGACCTGACGCACGTCGGTTCGCGTCAGTCGTTGGGCGCTGGCATCCTGCCCAACAGCCGAGGCACGTTGATCGGCTGGATCGGCGACAGCCAGTCGATCAAGCCGAACAACCGCATGCCAGCCTACCGCTCGTTGCAGGCCGCAGAGCT